>JAPLZS010000124.1:9637-15983 GCA_026394915.1 Candidatus Woesearchaeota archaeon
GCTTGTGAGCTGTTTTCTCAAGCACTTTTATGTCTTCAACTATGTTGAGGGTCTTGTTGCATCCATATTCTGCGAGAATTCCGATACCAGTCTTATCGGTCTTCTTGAAAGCAAATGGCATGATCATGCATCCCCTTTTCATCATCAATAATCCTGCAAGGACTGACTTTTCCATGTTTTCATCAGATTCAGTGTCTATAAGAAGCGCTACATTGCCTTCTATTCCGACAGGAAGGCCCCCCAAGCAGGGCATCTTCTCAGTGAATATATACGCTTTCTCAGCAATCTCAACATGGATGTCAAGGTCAGCTCCCTTTAGCTTTACTTTTTTGCCTGTTTTCTCCACAATATAGGCTCCAATGTCTTTCTCAAGCTCAGGACTTGGCTTTAGTTTCTTCACAAGCCTCTGCACAGAAACCCTGAATGTGTCAAATCTCTTTTTCTTTGACTGCAGAAGGCATTCCTCTTTTATTGCATCAAGATCAAGATTAATCTCCTCTGCTATGCTTATAGAAGTCAAGCCAAAAACATTTACCAGTCTCTGCGATGCTTTTTTTATGCTGTCTGAATGCAGGAGATATCTTCCTGGAATCTTGCTTATCTTGCAGCTATTATGCAATGCCTCGATGACATTGAATCTTAGCCTGTTCTCAAAATTGATCCTATTTCCGCCCTTCAGGGCTATCTCGCCATATCTCAAGAGGATGACTTCCATGAGATTATGCCTTTCCCTTCCGCTTTTTATCTTTTTGTATTGCTGCTCCTTTTCCGGCCTGCCTCTTCCTATAATCGTTTATAGCGTCTCTCAGGCCTTCTGCGCCCAATACAGAGCAATGCACCTTTACAGGGGGAAGCCATCCAAGATGGTCGAGGATGTCTTTGTTGGTTATCTTCAAAGCCTGCTCAAGAGTCTTTCCTTTTGCAATCCTGCACAGTGCCTCTGATGAACTTATTGCAGCAACGCATCCGAATGTCTTGAACTTGATGTCAGTTAGTAGATATGCATCACATCTCCGCAGACTGGATTGCCAACTTTTCCGATTCCGTCTGGATTATTTATCTCTCCCACAAACTTAGGATGCTTGAAATATTCAAGTGCTTTCTTGCTGTATCCTGATCCTGTCGGTCTTATGTTGCCTTCTTCCATGTTACCATCCTCCTGCATCTGAAGAACAGGGGTCTTTTCTTCCCAATGGGCTCATCTTCCTCAGTTTTGTTATTATTGGCGGCAGTTCCTTGAGAAGTATCTCAACTTCTTCTTTTGTTGTGAACCTGCTTATTGTCAGTCTCAGGCTTCCATGCGCCTCCTCTGGCTTCCTTCCTATTGCAATCAGGACATGGCTAGGCTCCAATGATCTTGAGGAGCATGCAGAGCCTGTTGAAGAGCATATTCCTTTTGCATCAAGGTAAGCTCCTATTGACTCTCCTTCTACATAAAGGAAAGAGATATTGACATTGTTGCAAAGCCTTTTGTCTCCTTCTGGTCCGTTCAGCATTGTGTCTTGTATCTTCATCAAGTTTTCAATCATGTAATCCCTGAGCTTTGTCATCTGCTTGATGTGGCTGCTTCCTGCAAGCTTTACTGCTTTTGCAAAACCTACAACGCCCGAGACATTCTCTGTCCCTGATCTTAGATTGTGCTCATGGCCCCCACCATGCAATAAAGGAGTTATCTTTATTCCCTTCCTTAGGTACAATGCTCCGACTCCTTTTGGCCCGTGTATCTTGTGGCTGTTCATTGTCATCATATCTAAGTTATGCTTTTTGACATTGATATCAGTCTTTGTATAGCTCTGGCATGCATCTATATGGAACAGCACATTGTGCTTCCTGCATATCTTTCCAAGAGAATCAAGATCCTGCAATGTTCCTATCTCATTGTTGCCATGGATTGCTGAGAAAAGTATTGTCTTGCTTGTGATCGCTTTCTCAAGTTCTACTGGATTCACAAATCCTTCCTTGTCAACATTGAGATAAGTCACTTTGAAACCTTGTGTCTCAAGCCACTTGCATGCATTTTGTATGCAGTCATGCTCTATATCTGTTGTTATGATGTGGTTTCCCTTGGCTTTGTTGGCAAATGCAATGCCTTTTATCGCAAAATTATTTGATTCTGTCCCGCCTGAAGTGAATATTATCTCGTCATACCTTGCGCCTATTGATTTTGCTATGACATCCCTTGACTCCTCAAGGGCCATCTTCGCTTCCTGACCCTTGTGATGGGTTGATGACGCATTGCCGTACTTGTCATTCATGTAAGGCAGCATTGCCTTTATCACAGCCTCATCGACTATTGTCGTTGCCCCATTGTCAAGATAGATTGTTCTCATTTTCTCACCTTTATTGTGTTTTATTTGGCTTGATTATTTTGTATTATGAATATACTCATTTTATATTTTTCAGTGCTTCAATGCATGCATGCTTCGCACTTCAGGGGCATTGTTCCATACTTGTGATGTATTGTGCAGAGTGTCCTGCTCTTTTTCACAAGATCAAGCAATCTCTGCAGCTCTTCTATCAGAGCATCATTGTTTTCCATTATCCTTTCTGCTGATCTTTCTATTTCTGACACCATGTCTGCAAGGAATATGACCTCTTTTGCCCTTTTATGTGATATATACTGGCTCACTGCTGCTCCAGTCACTCCAAGGATTGATGCTATCTTTTTCTGGCTCAGGCCTTTCTTTGCCATTGCCTTTGCCAGCTCTCTTCTTATTGAAGGGATAACATACCAGACTTCAATCTCCTGCGGCAGATATTTCTTGTTCATCTTCATTTTAGTCACTCTATGCTGTATAGATTGTAAAGATTGTAAATTTATTGTAAAACCTAAAAATAACTATAGTTAATACCTTATATATAAATCTTATGATTGATAGATTGATATATGGTATATCATATATGAGTGGTTAATCGAAAACTTTATATAGTATTAATCTATTGCTAAGTAATAAATTTGGGTTATTCACAATGAGTAGTAAAAATAAACTATTTTATGCTGTACTCTTAGCTTTCCTTCTTTTGATAAGTATAAAGGCAGGCTTTGCGCTGCAGGAAGATTTCAATGCATATGCACAGAATCAGGTGATATATACCTGCGCATGTTCTAGTGTTGAAAACTTGATAACCCTTGAGAACACAGGAGATGTTGCAAGCGTATATGGCATAAAGCAGGAAGGCACAGGCCTTCCTTATTCTGCTCTGAATCCAAGCACATTCGGATTGAAGCCAGGAGAGAGCAATAAAGTTTATAATTTCATAACAGCACCATGCGATACAGAAGGAAAATATGATCTCACTACAAAGATTGACACAAGATTTGGCCTTGCAAAGGAATTCACGCAGACAGTTGATGTAAGGAAATGCGTGAATATCGATGTGATACAGACAAAGATTCCAGAGCAGGTCTGCCCTTGCACTCCTGTTAGGTATGATTTTGTTGTCAAGAACACAGGGGATTTCTTAGAGATGTACTCTGTCAATGTCAGCCCATCAAAGGAATATGTTGCGATAAGCGATGATAATTTCATCTTGGGGCCTGGCCAGAGCAAGGAGATCTATGTTTTCATAAACACACCATGCGGAATGTATGGTGATTTTGATTTCTATCTAACAGTTGACGCAGAGAAGAGCGGGATGCGGGCAGAGATGCCCTTGAAGATGCATGTCAACGCATGCTATGATTATACTTTATATTCAAATGAAAAATACAATGTCTGCCAGGACACAAAGAACGATTTCCCTGTCAATATAGCAAACACAGCCAATGTGGCGAACAGCTATTCATTGAGCACAGACTCAGGATGGGGCTTCTTTGAGCCGACAAGCATCTTCATACCTAAGAACCAGAACGCAAATCTCAGTCTTGTATTGTATCCTGCAGGCATACCTGAAGGAGAATATAATCTTAAGCTTACAACAGTCTCAGAGAGGGGCCAGCTTGTTGTAGACAAGCCTATTGATGTCACTGTCACAAACTGCTATTCAATAAATCTTTATGTTGATGAGATACCTGACCTTGTCTCATGCGAGCAGTACACCGCTCTTGCGCATGCAGCAAATGACGGCTCAAGAGAGAACCAGTATTCATTCTCATTGTATGGAGAGAACTGGGCAAGCCTTGGTCTTGCAACAGCAAATATAAAAGCAGGCGAGATAGCTGATGTGCCAATAAAGATAACAGCTCCTTGCGATAATTCTTCAGGATTGTATGAATTCACAATGACCGCAAATATAACCGATTTCGCAGAAAAGGTTGCGCAGCAGAAATTCTCAGTGAATATAATCCCTATCGATATAGCATACAGCGTAGAAGTCACAGGCATAAAAGATGCTGTTGACACAGACCATGATGGCGGATCACTTGAATTTAGCATAACAAACACAGGGATAAGAGGAGGAAAATACAATATTTTCTACAATACGACAGAAGGCTGGATAACGCTTGACCAATCAAGCGTTTCAGTCGCTCCAGGAGAATCAGCTCCTGTCAATCTTGTCCTCACCCCTTTGAATGATACGCCAGAAGGGGAATATTATATCTCAATCATGATAGTGCCAGAAGGAAAGAATGTGGGCTATCAAAAGGTGATAAGCATAACACTGAAAGATAAAACTGCGTATGAGTCAATAATTGACTTATGGCCATATCTATTGGTTGTGTTTGCGATGTTTGCGATATTGATTGTCATGATCATATTGCTTTCAAGGAAAAAAGAAACAAAAGAAACAACAGAAGAAGAGGAGTTCTGGAAAGAGATTGAAGGAGAGCCTTCAAGGATAGAGCAGGTTGAGAAGAAGATAGAGGTTCCTGCCCAAGTTCAAACTCCAAAGATAGAAATAAAGAAAGAAGAATATACATCTCCTTCCCCATTGCTTGAAATAGAGGGAGAGGAGACTGATTGGAAAAAGTGGCTCTTTGTCATACTTGCAGTATTGCTGCTTATGGGAGCAACTGCTTTCGGAATATACTATTTTATGGTTTATCAGCCAGGCCTGAATGAGACAAACGCAAGCGAGATGCCTCAGGAGACCGAGCAAACGCATCCTATTACAGCGCCAATCATAGAAGAGAGCAATATTGTGCCTCTAAATGAATCCATTCCAAGGGGGCCAGGTCTTTACACCAGACTGAAGTCATGGATAACTGCAGAGATAGCAAACATGACAGCAGGGAAAGAGATGCCTATTGAGGGCCTTGGAGATTCAACAATCTACATAAACAGGACGGGCCTTAAAGGATATGAGAATGTCGTTGAGGTCAAGAGCTACGAGAATGTGACGATACCTGTCACAATAAGGAATAATTATCCTCCAAACATATTCAAGATAAAGGTCAATGAGGATGTTGACTGGATTGATGTTGACAAGAAGATAGTTGAGATACAGCCGAATGAGCAGGAGACATTGAACATAATAGTCACGCCTGATGCAGGGGTTGAGAAGGGCAATTACAAGATTAACATAAAGATAGATGTCGAGGGAAGGACAACACCTATATCAGAAGAGATAATATTGGATGTTAACCAGGAAAGGCCGTTCTACCTAAAATACCTGAGGTATATCTTGGCAGGGCTTGCCGTGCTTGTCCTGTTCTTTGCAATAGTCGGAATAAGGGCTCTTGCGAGAAGAAGCAGTGAAAGCAGGCTTGAAGAGCCTCTTTTCAAGGAACAAGCAAAAGAGATAAAACACGATACAAAACATGCAAAGGATTTATATAAAGATTATTCAGAAACATCAGAATCATTTGAGGATAAGAAAGATTACGGCTGGCTCAAGTACCTGCTGTTTGGAGTATTCATAATAATACTTCTTGCAGGGGCGATATACGGAGCAAAGTATGCAATGCAGAAATTCACTCCGGCAGGAAATGCCATTAATGAGAGCTTAGTAGAAGGCTCTATTGCGAATGCGATAGAGGAAACCAGCCAGACAACACAGCCAACTCCTATTGAAAATGTTGAAAAACCAGAGGTAGTTTATGAGAAGGTCTTTGTAAAGAAGAATGAGGAGACTTCAATACCGCTCAGGATAACGAACGCAAACCAGACAACCACGTTCAAGATAACTGTAAATGAAGAGGCGTCATGGATAACTGTCGACCAGGATGAGATAGAGGTGAAGCCCAATGAGAATGGTGTTGTGAACATAATCGCATATCCTGATGACAGCATAGAGGATGGAGACTATAAGGTTACTGTTGAGATAAAGGTCGCTGGCCAGGAAAAGACATTCACAAAAGGATTCATAATGCAGGTGAGAAAGAACACATTCTCAGGAGCATGGTCCTATCTTGCTTATGCAGCGGCAGGAATATTCATATTGATAATTGCATTGGTCATCATAA
>JAPLZS010000040.1 GCA_026394915.1 Candidatus Woesearchaeota archaeon
AAGATGTTATGGAAGCAGCGTAAGCTCTAAGACTGTGCGGACAATCCGCACAGAGGTCTACGCTAGGCTGGCATGCCACAACCTATTTTTTTGGATTTTTGGACTTTTAGGACAGAGCCGGGGCACTTTTGAGGTCTGTTTATGAAAGATAAATTTATATATATTCTATATTTAAGTCAGTAAAGTCAGTCAATTTTAAGATAATTTGAGATGATTTAAGATAATTGGCAAAAAGGTGATCTAATGGACAATATAGACAAGGAAAACATGCTTGGAGTTCTTGATAATTTCTGGAGGCAGTGTGAAGAATCATTGCAGCTTGGGAAGAACATAAAGGTCGAGAAGCCTGTCAATGGCATAATATTCTGCGGAATGGGCGGCTCCTCATATCCAGGCGAGATCATAAAAGGATGTTCTGATATCAACATCCCTATTGAGATTGTGAGGGATTATGAGGTTCCCCTATGGGCCAATAAAGAGACCCTTGTTTTCATAATAACTTATTCTGGCAACACAGAAGAATCTTTGTCATGCTTCAGGTCAGCAAAAGCAAGAGGATCAAAGATAGTCTGCATAACTTCTGGAGGAGAGCTTGTTGTGGCATGCGAGAAGACAGGCACAAACCTTGTCAGGATTCCGTCAGGAATACAGCCAAGGAGCGCAACAGGATATATGACAATACCTGTCCTAAATATACTCTCAAGGTCAAAGATAATAGAGGACCAGACAGATGAGATTGTCGGAATGGTCAGCATCCTCAGGAAAGATGTAAAAGAGAATGCAAAGGCCCTTGCAAAGAGGCTTGTCGATAAAGTGCCTATAATCTACACCTCAAACAGACTGATGGCAGTTGCAAGGCTATGGAAGGCAGCAATTAATGAGAATGCAAAAGCCCAGGCATTCTTCAATGCACTGCCTGAGGCAAACCATAATGAGATAAACGGCTTTGTGAACAAGAGGGCAGATTTCTATGGGATATTCATAGAAGATATTGATGACCTTCCAAGGATAAAGAAGAGGATGGAGATAACAAAGGAATTGATGCAGGAATGGGAATGCCACACCCTCATACTGAAATTGACAGGCTCAAACCAACTTGCAAGGATGTTCTCTGCAATACTCATGGGCCAGTACGTCGGGTATTATCTTGCCCTGGAGTATGAGACAGACCCGACGCCGGTTGAGATGGTTGAGGGGCTGAAGAAAAAGCTTGGCGTTTATATCAAATAAAAATCATAGCAGATAAAACAAAAAATGGTTATTGTTGTCGGCATTGACATAGGCGGCTCAAAGATAGCAGCAGGCCTTGTCAGCAGAAATAAAGTCCTTAATAAGAAGATTATTCCTACACCAAAGACAAGCAGAGAACTTCTCAGCGCAATAATAAGGATGATTGAGGATGTTGGCATAAATCAAAAGCATGCAAAAGGAATTGGGATTGGCGTTGCCGGCTCTGTTGATTCCAAAGGAAACTGGCTGAAATCTCCCAATATACCTTGCGTGAATAATCTTCCATTGAAGAGAATTCTCGAGAAAAGATTCCATAAAAGAGTTGAGATAAACAATGATGCAAACTGCTTTGCGCTTGAAGAGGCATTGGCTGGAGCTGGAAAGAAGAGCAGAAGTGTGTTCGGCCTGATTTTAGGAACAGGTACAGGCGGAGGCATTGTGATTGACAGGAAGCTCTACAATGGGGCTGATTTCCTTGCAGGCGAAGTGGGGATGATAAATTATAAAGGAAAAAGTATCGGAGACTTCTGCTCTGCAGTATTCATAAGATTAATGGCTGCAGAATATGGCCTGAAGACAACAAAACCAAAGGAGGTTGCAGAGCTTGCGCTCAAAGGCAACGGCAAAGCGAAAAAAATATACGAACAGTTCGGAGAGAATGTAGGCTATCTTCTGTCAATAATTGTATGCGCGCTGAATCCAGATATCATAGTGATCGGAGGGGGGCTTTCTGGATCATTCGGCCTTTTCAGGAAATCAATGCTCAAATCAATGAAAGAAAACTTATTCTACAAAGGAACATGGAAGACAAGAGTTGTGAAGTCAGCATCAAAAGAAGCAGGGATTGCCGGAGCAGCTGCTCTGCTAAACTAATCATTTTTGGCATATTAGATTATAACACCACAACAATCTTTTTATATTGTATTGCTTTTAATTTTTTGGATATAATGACGCATTAGGGGGCAAAATGATTCTGAAGAGCATAAGGCTGGAGAACATAAGGAGCTATGTTTCCGAGAACATACAGTTTCCAGCAGGCTCCCTGATGCTTTCTGGAGACATCGGCGCAGGCAAATCAACAATCCTGCATGCAATAGAGTTTGCATTGTTCGGCATAAGAAGCGACCTCAAGGGAGAAGGCCTTCTCAGGCATGGCAAGGATGACGGCTCTGTTGAACTGAATTTCTCAATCGGAACAAAAGACATCAAGATAAAAAGAGTTCTTAAGAGAAAGAACAAGAGCGTGCAGCAGGAGGCCGGCTATATTGTGCTGAATGGCATAAAAGAGGACCTTACAGCAGTTGAGCTCAAGACAAAAGTGCTTGACATTCTCGGTTATCCCAAGGAACTGGTCTCAAAATCAAAATCCCTTGTCTATAGATACACAGTCTACACTCCCCAGGAGCAGATGAAGGAGATACTTTTTGATGATGCAGAGGAAAGGCTCAACACACTGAGAAGAGTGTTCGGCATTGACAAGTACAGGAGGATAATAGAGAACACATCAATAATCACAAAACAGCTCAAATCCAGCATGAAAGTTATCTCTGGAAGCATCTATGACCTTGAAGAGAAGAAAAGACTGGCAGAAGAGAGAAGAATAGAGGCAAAAGAGTCAGAGAAGCTTGCAGAGGAAATAAAGCCGTCTCTTGAAGCTGCAAAAAATGACATCTTGATCATAAAGAGTTCTATTGAGAGATATGAAAGAGACATAAAAGAGCTGAATGAACTCAGGAGCAAACTGAGCGCATTTGATGCTCAGATGAATGAAAAATTCCTCATGCATGAGAGGAACAAAAGGGAGATTGCTCAGATTGAGGAGCAGATAAAGACTCTTTCTGAATCATTGAAGACAGAATCAAGCATGACAAAGCCGCAGGAGGACCTGAGGAAAAGCATACTTGAAAAGAAATCATTGATTGAGAAGGAGCTCAATGGGATGAAGATGAAGGTGAATGAGCTTGAGATGCAGAAAAGAAACTCTGCTGCGATAAAAGACAAAATCTCAAGGCTGAGCAACTGCCCGACTTGTGAACAGGAAGTGCCAGATACTCATAAGCACAC
>JAPLZS010000003.1 GCA_026394915.1 Candidatus Woesearchaeota archaeon
TCTATAAATATCCTTTTTATCCTGAATACATCATCTCCTTGGTAATTTGCGCCGTCTTCAACAGTCAGCAAACCCTGATAACCCGCGTCTTTTGCAATAGATATCAACTTGTCATTATACCATCCTACTGGCCATGCGAAATATTTCACATCCTTCCCTATCTTTTCTTCCAGTATCCTCTTGGATTCCTTTATCTCTTGTTCTGCATCTTTTTCTGTCTTGCCAGCTGTCTTGCCGTCTACCCATGTCACAAGATTGTCCTGCTTGTCCCATGGATGAGTCATGCTGTGAGAGCCTATCTCAAAATTAGGATTTTTTGATATATCTATTATATCATTCCAGCCCATGTACGGTCCGCCTATGCCTGTTCCAGGGAATATCCAGAATGAGGCCTTGAAACCGTATTGGTTCAATATAGGAATAACATCTTTTATGCTGATCCATCCATCATCGAATGTGAGCACAATCGCTTTTTCAGGCACAGCAGCTCCTGTTTTCATGAAATTGACAAGATCTGTGATGCTTATTGTCTTATATCCCTCGTCATTTAGGTATTTCATCTGCTCAGAGAACTTCTCAACAGAGATTATAGTCTCTCCTGGTTTTCCATCCTTGACTGCATGGTATATTAATACAGGAACGCCTTTGCCTGAGTTTACGCTTTGCTGACTATATGCGTTGATTCCTGTGCTTGTTGCTGTTTTTGGAGCATCTAATGTCTGAGTTTGACTACTTTTTGCGTTTGATGTAAGGTATTCATTTATGTCAACAGGCCCTCTCTCAAAAATGACTTTTGTGCCCACTTCAATTGCCTTGTAAAGCTCTCTCGCTTCTGGAGGGTTCATCCTTACACATCCAGCAGAGTCTTTGCCTGTTGTCTGCAGCTTTGATGCATGGATCTCAATGCAGCTGCCAGTATATCCTTTTGCCCGGTCTTCTGAATTAGGATAATCTATTCCCATCACAACAGCACTCTCCCCTCCATATCCAGGTTGCCAGAGGCTTTCGCTTTTGAAGCCCACATTGGGATCTGTTGTGAAAATGCTTCCTGGTCCGCAGAATGCCTTGTTAGGCAGTATCTTGTTCCCCCCATCCTCATCAGAGAAGACTGACGCTTTCCATTTTATTTTATAGGTCCCTATAGGAGTTTTATGATCGTTTTCTTTTGTCTTTCCCATCCCATTCTCACCTATTGCAACTTCATATGAATGGACTATCTTCCCTCCTGAAATAAGGTATAATATGTTCTTGCTTCCATCATCTCTTCCATCAATCACGATGAATGTCTCCCCAGAAACTGCTGATGAAGATTGAGTGTCCTGAGCTGACGAACCTTGTCCTGCTCCTGTTGAGGTTTCTCCTGATGAGCCAGTCATGCCATTGATGAATATCTCCTCAAGGCTGTTCACTCTTGCAAAGCCGATATTGAATCCAGGTTTCTCTTCCTGCTGTTTTTTTCTGTATGCGATAAATTCAGAATAAGCAGTGTCTTTTAGGTGGCTTCCTCCGCTTGATTCAGAAACCCACAACTGATCTCCTTTCTTGTATACCATAGCTATATGATCCCATGTACTTGTTGTCATCCAGTTGCCTGTTCCTCCATATGGCCTGTCAAGAAGTATAATATCTCCTGGCCTAAGTTCTGATTCAGATATCATAGTTGTGTACTTAGCGCTTCCCCATTGTTCTGCTATAGGCCCATGTCCTTTGCTTATGGGATCAAGCCCATTCTGGGCTCTTATATAATTGACAAGGTAAGAGACCCATCCAGAGCAGTCAATCCCCGTCTCAACATCGCTTCCACCAATCACATAAGGAGTATCATAATATTTTTGAGTCTGTTCCTCAATCATCTTTGAGACTGCAGCTTCAACCTCAGAACTGCTCTTCTTCAGCTCTTCCTGCTTCTGCTCATCTGCCTTTTGTGTTATATCTGCTTTTTTCTCAACAACTATATCAAACTCAAGAGGATTTGCGGCAATCCCTCTTATCTGATCGCCTTCTGATATAAATGTGTAATCTATATCATATTTATTCAGCTCCTGTCCAGGATACTTGCTGAACTGGTTTGCCAGGGATTCGCTTACAGCAGAGCTCATCATAGAGCTTATGTCATCAGGATAACATCTCTTTAATACCCCATTCTCTGTGACCTGCCAGAAATTATATCCATAATAATCATTGCAGGGAGAGACCTCAGAATCAAAATAATACATTCCTCCCTGTCTTGATAGCTGGCTTGCAGCAGAGTCAACAGCAATCTTTGCTGCGCTGTCCACAAAAAGAAGCGCTTTCTCTGCCTTTGCAGCTGTCTGGAGTATGGCAAGCTGGTTCTCTCCTACATAAGCCTGCTGGACCTCTGGCGCGTTTATCTCAGCATACCACATATATATTATGAATGCGAGTATTATACCCCCTATTATTATAGTGTCTGTTATCTGGGCCTTTTTCCCTATTCTCGTTTTGTAAACGTTTGTTATCATTCTCATTTCAATTCAGTCACTAAAGTGTTCTTTATCACATTCCCATCTGATGATGAGATGAATGACTCTGAGCTTATCCTTTCTGTTCTTGTTATCACATTCAATGTGCTGAAGCTTCCGAAAGAAAGCTGGCTTCCTGCAGGCACCTTAAACGGCATATTGACTACAATGTGCCAGCTTCCTTCTCCATAAGCAGCATCCATCAACGGGACAATCCTTTTCTCAAGAGCATCATTGTAGGCCTTCTGCTTCTCTTGATCTGTTTCTGTAAAATACCTGCTTATAAGCTCGGATATTGTCATCTTCTTGAAAGAAGCATCAATCTGATTCAGTGTCTCTGAATTCACTGGCGTGTTAAGCAAGGCATTTAATGCAGCATCGTTCTTCAATGTTTGCCCTTTTTCTTCTATATCCTTCTTATCATTTGAGTTGCCTCCGAACAGAAGCCATCCAAAAACAAGGGTTATGAATATGAACCCAAGTATTATGAACAATGCTTCTTTCATTGGAGGGGCCCAGCTCCCTCTTTTGCCTTTGCAAATCTGAATCTTGTTTTTTGCGGCCATCTTTTTCATCCTGCCCTTGATTCAATCAACATGAGCCCTGCAAATCTTTCGTCGCTATCCCCTGATTTCAATACTACATAATATGGGTCTTTCCTTATCTGATAATTTGTTATGCACTTGCCGAAGTTCTTTGATTCGACAGAACCTATAATCTTGTTTGTGTCCAGATTTTTTAGTTGAATCCTGAAACAGCCTGAAATATAGTTCTCAGGCACTTCATAACAGAGATCCATCCTTTCCTGGCCGAATTTTGAAAGATCTATGATGCCAGGATATACTCTGTTGGTCGCAGTGTCCTGGTAAGCAAAACACAGAGGTGAATTGAAGAATCTGCTTTGTATGACCACATTCTCTGAGTTGCCCAGGAAAGAATTCTCCTGCACTTGGTATCCTGTCACGAATATGGCGAACACCATGGCTGCCAAAGGGATTATTATAGCAAGCACCGCAACCAGAGGGAATTCATGGGTAAAAGCATATGCATCTTCTTCTCCCCCCTCTTCTTCATCATCTTCTGAGCTGCCGGTCTGCGCCTTTTTTGAATTAAACAGTTCTTCCCAGATCATTTGTCTCCCATCATTTGTAATACTCCTCTATTGCAGCGATTATGTCTGATGCTGCTTTGTTCACATTATCAGGATTGCTGAAGAACTTCTCCTTTACATTGTCATTGATATTGCCCATCTCAAGGCTCAATGCAGGACCAGGCGATGCAGAGCCAAGCACTTTAAGAGGGTCTTCATCTTTTATGCTATTAATGTCAATGCTATTGGCAGTAACTGAATAAAAATCAGGCCGCAGCTTGTTTGCCATGATACATGAGAGTTTTGATGACTTCTCGTCAGAAGAAGGGAATCTGATAATCGCTTCATTCTGTCCTGATTCAGATGAGCCTATATGGATGCTTATAATCATGTTCTTATTGGTATCTTTTATCTCGCTTATCTTTGCAGAAAGTTCCTGCTGCTGCACAGCCCTGCATTGGTATCCCTTTGCTTTGCATTGCATCACTGCGCTGTCCGCTATCTGCTTTGTAATCCTGTACTCCTCAAGGCCCATTCCTGTATTGCCCTTATCTGATGCATAGTGGCCAGGTTCAAAAAGTATAATCTGCTGAGTGATATCTGCTGATGTCTGTATCTGGGTGCATCCTGTCTCTATGATCTCCCGTTTTGTAACAACATCTATCTTTCCATTGGATAGTATGAATGCAAAATAAGAAGGAGCCTGGAGGCTTATCATAAGCGGATAGGCAGAACTTCCCCCATAAGGATATGTAGATTCTAATCCTTGCACAGATTCTGCCGGAAAAGCCCCAACATAGTTTCCTGCATTCTCTGAATGCCTTGAGACATGCACAAGATAAGGGATAACAGAGATATCATATCTGTTCTTGAACTGCTGGATATATTTGTTGTCATAATCAACGATTGCATTCCCAGGGATTCCATGAAGAGCATCTATTGTCAGCGCAACATCATGCGCAAGATAGACCTTCTCAAAATCAATCTGACTTCCTTTCTCTTTCGCAAACCACAACAGAAGAAGAGCAAAGCTGACGCTCACTACAATCTTTATTATGCTATATACTATAACTCCCTTTTTTTTGACCTTCATGAGCATTTTAAAGAAGTATTCATTTATAAATGTTTTTTATATTATCCCTATATTATACTTGGGTTGTGTTTATGCTATGCCGCGTGTCAACTGGCTGAAACACACATATCCTTCTCTTCATCCCATCTGCATCCAGGCGAAAGTTTGCACGGATTATCATCCTCACAGAACTCTTTCTTGCCGACATACCCTCCCAGGACATTGTTATAATCAGAACACTGCTTTATCTCACTGCAGGACTGGCATGGGGTTGTAAATCCCTTGAATATGCCGCAGTTAAGAGTGCTTTTTTCACAAAGATCAAAAGCATCGCTTAGATAACAAGGGCAGCTTTTTTCGATGAATTCGCACTGTATATACTGCCTTTCTTTTGTGAATGTATCATAGAATTCAGAACCTTCACCAGTCATTGGCAACTCTTTAAGCCCTTCATCAAGAAGCTTTACAGCATTGTCATAATTCTTAAGCCTGTACTGCACCATTGCCCTGTTGAAATATACCTGTTCCATCAATGTCGCCTTATTCAGGGCATCAATATAGCCTGGATTAGCCACAATGCTGTCATAATCCTTGCCTGCGCTTGCCAGGCTTTCAGGAGTGTTCTCTTTGAATGAGTCAAATGCGCTGTTGTAGAGTTTTGTAGCTTCTATCCTGTTCTTCTCTAGCTGGTCTGCATTCTGGTCAATGCATCCGTCTCTATTCAGGCATACTGCAACAAACTGAGAAGATCCTTTCTCAACCCACACCTGAATGTTATCTTCTGGCATGCCAAAGACTTTGCTGTCAAAGGCTCCTTCTGATGTAGTGGCTCTTCCCATGAAAAATCCTCCCTCGCTCCCATAATCTACATAATTAAGGCCTTTTGCAAAATCATCTTTTTTGATAGAATATTGGATGTCAACACCAAGATCTTTTTCGCACTCCATATACTTCTTTTTAGGATCAATTTCCCCAGGTTCTGAAGCCTTGCAGTAATATGCTTCTTTTCCGAACACAGTTGTGTGTTCAATCTGCCTGCAGAGGCATACGCATGATGATGGTCCGCATTCAGGAGGCCTTGGAAACTCAAAATCCATGCCCCAATCCCTTATTATCTTTATGCCCTGGCTTCCTGATGAGAATCCCAGTATCGCAGAATCTGAATCCATCTTTATCAGCAAAGCCTGGGTTCTTGTCCCCTGGCCTTTCTGGCCAGTCTCTCGTATCTGTTCTGCAATCTTGACATAAGCATCTTCTGTGTTCTTGGCAGAGATCCAACCAAATTGCCTTGCAATGGATGTTGCAGGCACAAAAACTGTTATCAGCATTATGATGATTCCCATTATGACGACAATCATCACAGTTACTGCTGCTTTTTTTTGGTTCATTTTATATGATCATCCTACTGGGTTCACTATGTTCTGCTGCACCTGATTGCTGCATGCCACTCCGATGTCTGCATCGCATTTTGTAGGAATCTGGTTTGCAGCGCATCCGCATCTTGTTCCTACCGGAGTCTTTGTGCAATCAACAGTATTTACCTCTTCTCCATCTGCTGGCGCACACTGTGGGGCGCAGCATTGATCAATCTTATTGAGTATCTTATCATGGTCAAAATCAAGATTGCATACACTGCTTGAGCAGTTTGTGTATCCTTGCAGAGCTGTGCATCCGCACCACTCTCCTGGGCATTCTCCTATCTCAAAACCAGCTGGATTGCATGCAGCAGCGCAGCATTTGTCATCCTTGTTTGTTGCATAGTCGCCGTCATAATCTCCTACCCAATTTATTTTATCAATAGTACTCTGTCCTGCTCTTGGATACAAAACAATGAAAAGCAAGCCTGCTATAACACTTACAGCCAATACGGTCAGCAGGGCGCTCTTCATGTCATCCCATCCCTGCGCTTTCTTGTTCATTGATAAATTCCTGAATAATCCTACCATCATCCCACCTCACATGAGCTTATCGCTCCTATCTTCTCCCTATAATCAGTTATCTGCCATGAATAGAGGCCAGAGAGCCAGCTTCCTGTGTCATCTCCATCCCTTGCAATTATGAAACATACATGGCTGCTGTCTGCCCTATAAAGTTTGAATTCTTTATCTCCTGCATCAAACTGCTCTTTTGTTCCTAATACATTAAATCCTTTATAATCTTTAGGATATCTTATCTCAAATGATCTTTTGAATGGGGAATTAGAAAGGCCACTCCATTTTAGCTGGAACATATCTTCTGAAACATATTCTTCCTGATCTGCCTCTTTTTTATTCCTTAAATCCCTTGATGTGCATAACTGCAGGCCAGACACCTCAAATATGCTTAAAGTCTGTCCCGGTACTTCTCTTCCTATACTGTTTGATGGCTCTGATGAATTAAAAATGTATGCGATAATCTTTCCGTTCCCATTCTCAAAATTTATTGTGTAATCTGGAGAAAATGTTGGTCTTTCAATATTGCATGTGCATTTTTCTTTTGTCATCTGCTTGCATTCCAAGAAGCTTTTTTTGATTGATTCAAGCGCAGCAACTGCTTCTTTTTCTTGTTCTGTCTTTGGCGTTACTACATTAAGATCTGATGATTTTGGTATTTTTGTTTCCTCTATAAGCCCCATTTTCTGCATTATAGTTATCACTCCTGGAAGCGAGGTATAAAAAAGGAAACCAAGTATTGCAATAAGCCCGAATATGATTATGCTCCATTCAAGCAGGATATTCCATATCCCTTTTTTGTTATTAAGACTCATCTTTAGATGGTTCATCATAGCCCTCCTGGAGTTGAGCAGCTCTTGAAGAATAATGCTATCTTTGTGTCTCCTGTTTTCCAGAGAGCGTACAATACCCCCAATACAACTACAAGGAATATCAATCCGATTATGAGTGTCCTGAGGAAACCCAAGTCTCCTTTTTTATGATTTAGCAGTTTCATCTTTTGTATCCTCGCTCTCTGTGAAATCTCCGCATTGGCTTGCTTTGTTAAGATCAACCAAAAATATAGCATCTGCATCGCTTCTCTCAATGAAAAGCGACGAAACAGAGTCTCTATATGTAATCGCGTAGTATGTACCTGGAATTATATCATCTAATACCATATTCAGTCCTGAGAGAACTGTCTGGTCAGGTTTGATACTTGCATCTGCAGGCGTCATATAATTCCAATAGGTTGGTTTGGCGGTGTCATAATCAAGATAATTCAGCTTCAGCCATTGGTTGAAATCATCTTTTTTTATGATCTTGTCCACATTGTTTACTTTATTGACTTTGAATGTAAAACAGTTATAGCATTCCATCTGACCAAACTTCATCTTGAATGGATCAAACTCTTTTCCGCCTTGGCCAAGAGCCCACCAGCAATTCCTCATGTTCTCTGCTATATTTCTCATTATCTCTGAATCTGTTTTCCCTTCTATTGTCAATGGGCCTACTGTCTTGCATGTCACAGGCCATGGCCTATTCACATCTGCAAGACTAGTAACAACTGAGACTTCACTTATCTTTTTATATAGGATACTCTCTCCAAGAAGAGTGTCATGGCATTTCCTGATGTCAAATGTCTTTTCGCAGCCCCTCAATGCAGTGCCTGTCAATGATATCAGAAGTGTAAGCGTGGCAAGTGCAAGAAGTATGTAGATAAGTGTCATTGTCTGCCCTTTTTTGTTTGTCATTTTAGACCTGGCCTGAAAGATATCCCTTTGCCTTGATCAGAGCATATACTAATGATACTAACAATATTATTGCAAGTAACCAAAGCACTATCTTCATAATCTGCGCTCTCTTTTTAACTCGCCAAAGCATATCAGAACATATATAAAAGATATTTATAAAGCTTTTGAAACAATAAGGGGTATATCATATAATGATTACATAATCTAGTATCCGCAGAAGCATATTGATCAATCAAGAACTCCTGTTGTCTGGGGCTGGTCATAGATGAGGTTCATGCAGCATTGAGCTCCTCCTGTGCAGTCTCCATAGCTCTCCCCTTTGTATTTCTCCTTGCCGAGCTTCTGATTGACCTCTTCGCATGTCCCAAGGCTTGTATAGCTGCCATCTTTTTCTTTGACAATCTGGTTTGAGCATATTCCTTGACATGCGCTTAATGCTTTTTTGCCCCCGCCAAAAACAGCCATGTATATGACTATCACGACAAAAATCAATACAAGGAAAAGAACTATCACCTTAAATTCTTCCCATGTTCCTTGCGCTCTTTTTGAATCATATACCCTCATTTTAATCATTCTCATCCTGAACAGCATATCGTGCCCATTGTGCAGTCAAGGGTTCCATAATCTATTCCGCCTGCATCATCACATTGTACTTTGTATTTGCATGTTCTTCCAAGGCTAGGCATATCACATTTATCTCCTGAATATGTTGCTCCTGTCTTGTTCAAGGCAAACCTTGCCTTTCCTATCTGTCCCGTGAATATAAGTATCAGCACAATCAATATTATTAGCGCCAGTGCAGCAACTATAATAAGTTCGATTGACATATCCATTCCTTTCTTTGATCTCATTTTTATCCTCCTTATCCTATATTTATGATGTACTTATCTCCATAAAGCTTCCAATCTGCGCCTTCTCTGTACATCAATGTGAATGTGTATACTCCATTGGTCAACAGCTCGTATGTTCCGCCTTTAACGTTTTCTTCTGTCTTAGAGGGGTTTACAGCCGGGTCTGTATCATAAATAGTGGACTCTTTTCCTGTCTTCTCTTCATTTACTATCATCTTCCATGCACCAGCATATTTGACAACATAATCCACAAATTGTGTTGGTATTCCTGAGGTTGAGGTATACTGAGAATTTTTAGTAATCTTTTCACTCATATCCGTATACATGTCAAAGGAAATCGTTTGCGCTGCTGCTTCTTGTCCAGCTCCTGTTGATGTTCCTGTATCTGCCCCTCCTGCTGCATTCACCTTTGCTTTTATGGACATTGAGCTTATCTGATCTTCATTTGAATTATACCTCACTATATTCATTATATACTCTTTTGTTATGTCTGCATTAGCCTCAGTGCCAATCTTGCTCAGGATGAAAGTAAGTTCTTGGCATGCTGCCTTATCTTTAATGCTCTTAGAAGCGGTCTTTCCATCTTTCAATGGCATTATCAGATCTACACTGCACTTCTTTATGTCTCCTGTTCCCTTAAGAATGAATTTAGCATCCTCCCCTTTAGTTAACGTAATCTCTTCACTTACCTCTGCTCCATCTTTTGTTATGGTGATATCTCCTGTCTTGCCGGCTCCTGCTGATATTGACCCCCCTTTGCAGCATGTCCTGTCTCCGCTGCTTTCAGAGAATATTGACCAGAATGCGACATTAGAGGCGTCAACACTGCCTCCTGAGCAGGTCTTCATACACTTGAATTCACCTTTGCCGAGCAATCCTGTGACAACCCCTTCACAGCCGATACCTTTCTTGAATATCATAACTGCCATTATTACTATCCCAACTAAAATCGCTATGAGAACAAGAGTAAGCACTGCTTCTTTTATGTCGCTCCAGGCTAATGCTTTCTTTGAATCAAATAATCTGTTTTTCATATTCAGACCTGGCGTTTACAAAAGAATAAAAATATCAATAATCATGTTGAAGCGACAGCAATGCAGCACACACCATCAATCAGCTTGCCTTCATTGTATTTTGCATTTCCATTGAGGTCGCATGAATACTCTGACTTTTCAATCTCATATGTTCCTGAGCATCCCTCTTTTGTGCAAGTCCCTTTGTAAGATGAGCATTTCTCGATAGAGCCTCTGAATATGCCCATCCTTCCTGAGAATATCACAACCAGCACCACAAATATAACCATGAGTATTGCCGCAACTATTATTAGATTAAGAGACATATCTCCTTTTTTCATCATTTTCACCTCATTTATCAAAATCAATCATATCTATATGGTCTATCTATATTATAATACAATGACTGATATCTTTGTATTATATAGCTCTATATATAAAATTTTCGGTAATTTTAATCTTAAAACCAGCACCTAATCTGCTTAATAGGGCCTTGAGCATATTTCTAACATCACTTTGACATCTCCGTTTGTCACAGGTATTATCCACCAGCCAGGCCTTTCTTTTATGACATAATATCCCCTATCCAAAGAAGTTTTATTGCAGCCATTGTACTCCAGGAAAATGCCTGATATTGCCTCGCCTTTGTCTTTTGGTGGATCAGGCCCTTCATATGCCCTGAATCGGTAAGGCAGTTTCTGCACTTCAAGTGTTGATTTTAGCAATATATCTACAGAATCCTTAAAAACTATGCATGGCTTTCCGCATTCAACCTCAGTCTCTCCTTCAACGCAGGCCTTGAGGAGCTCTGTCATGTCCATGCCTCCGCAGTTTGCGTCTGATATGCTTATTGCATTGAGAACATCCTGGGCAATGTGCGCTCTTACAAAGCTTGCCTGAACACTTGAAGGGGAGGTTGACATCGCCTTTATCACAAAAAGGAATCCTAGGACTATTATGACAACAACTATTGCTATCCCAATAATCTCAAGCTGGGATTTCTTTGATCTATTCATGCGCTTTATTGGGATGTCCATCAAGGGAACACCTCTATGCTTAATATTCCGATAGAGTACTGCGCATATCTCTTTATAGGATCCTTCAATGAAACTGGAATTTCCATGATCACAGAACTTTTCTTATCTCTATTTTCAGGAGGATTGTTGTATATGGTCCACTTTCTCAGGCCGACAGCAGGATCAGTTGACGCAGGGAATATCTCTGTGATATTCACAACACTGCTTCCAAAATCCCTCTGGTAAAACAGGAAAGCTTCCTTGTCCTGCGCCTGATCAACCAAGGAAGAGAAAGCATCAAGCTTGTAGACATCAAAGCAGACATCGATAAGGACGCTCTTCTCGCTGCACTGCAGCTCAGGCATATAAAGCATGTTCTCTGCAGTTGCGACAGCATCCTGTTCAAATCTTGTCCTCTGCAGTTCATTTATGGAGCTTTCCTGTATCTTTGAGTAGAACATGAATCCTATGACGACTATTATGAAGAAGATGAACAATACCATTATTGTCTCCATCATGTTTATCTGGGATCTTTTTGAAATTATATTCATTTTATTCCCTTTTTCTGCATAATACTGATAATCAATATATCCTAGGGCATGAATTTATTATTGCGCCGTCGTTCCATGTGCTGAGCATGCTTATTGAACTGTAAAGGCCAAATACTTTACCTGTATCTGAGACATCATCCTCGTTTATATCAAATCCATTGAAGTATCCTGTTGAGTAATATATGCTGCATCCCTGGAATATCTCTCCTGATACTGCCTTTTCGCTCAATATATTCGACCTTTCTTCATACACGCCCGAAACAAGATTCAGCCTCTTTACAGCATCATCCATGTTGCACTTGAAGTTCTGGAAGCTGTCTGAGTACACTGCGCCATAGGCTGACTGTATCCCCAGCGCAGGATAGCTGTTTGATATGCCTTCTTCATCATTGTCCAGGACAAAATCAGTCTTGCTCTTCTTGTAGAAATTCAATTCCGCTTTTCCGTCAGGCCATTTTGAGCTGTCTACCGGGTCAATCACAAGTGCGGTTATGGCAGGATCGCTCACTTTCTGCAGATTAGCAGGCACAACACCATTAAAATCTAAAACAGAGAAGAACACCAGCCTTATCCTCTGTTCGCCTTTATATTGTATGCTATCAGCAGAATCCACAATCTCATAGCTTAGATTTACAGGAAGATTGCTTATGAATTCAGTCTTGATTGATTCAGGCAGCGCAGAAGATGTGGAAGGCACAATGAAATAATATTTTATCTCAGGCACTGTCATATAGATAAAATTAGTCACCCTGAAGGGCATGTCCCAGCTCTGAGTCCATGTGAGAAGCCTGTCGCTCCTCATCTCAGACGGAGCGAACAAGACGACATTTCCCTTGCTCTTTGACATTCCTCCGAGAGAGATTGCGCAGTCGCAGCCTCCGCATGAATATGACATGGATGTTTTGAACATGTCGATCACATCCTGCCTGTTCTCGCTTGTCTTCTGGCCTGACATTATCTGGTCAATAGAATTGAGTATATCGACTGAAAGCTTCTTGTCAGAGACCGCCTTCTGCTTGCTTATTATTATGATGAAGAACGCAAGGATAAGCGCGCCTGCTATCAGGATGAATATCCAGTTGAACTGGACCTCGACAACAGCGTTCTTGTTTTTCTTTATTGTGCTTTTATTTGCCTTGTTCATATTCTTGTTATTTCCTTCTTTTTGTCTTCATACTCTTTTTATTTTCAGGCTTTCCATATCTTTTCAGCTCATCATAGATATCCTTGTCCTTTGACCCGATATCCCCAAGAGCATCAAAAGCACCACTTTCCCCCTTTTTTTTGATAGCATCAAGTCTCATGTATATATTTTTTGTATCTCTCTCTGCACTCTCTTTCTCTCTTCCAGACCTTGCGCCCATGCCTGATCCTATAGTGCCTTCTCTTCTTGCTGGCTGGACCTTTCCGCCAAATGCTCCAAAAAGCTTAGCTCTCTCATCTGCTTTCTTGCTTTCTGCTTCATCAAGTCTTTTTCTTGCGATCTCATCCCTTTTTCTTTGCTCTTCAAGCATCCTTCTTTGCATCTCTGCCTGGGCTCTTCTCTGATCTTCCATCCTTCTTTCTCTGATTGCCTCTTCTTCCCTCTTTTCAGGAGTCAGAGGGGCAGGTTTTGCGGGAGGGAGGAATATCTTCTTATAAGCGAGATATCCGCTTCCACCAAGCATCATCAGTATTCCGAATATTATCAATATGAGGCCAAAAGGAGATTTATTCCCAGATAGCGTTAAGGTCACTTTTTCCTTGCATGTTCCTGCAATGCAGTTTCCTGTCAGGCAGTCATCATTTATGATGCAGCCTGAATCTATGCTGCATTTCTCAAGGCATGTGCCTCCGCAGTCAACATCCCCTTCATCCGGCCCCTTCAATCCGTCTGTGCATGTTGATTCAGCGCATTTTCCAATGTCAGGATTGCAGAATCCTGTCTTGCAGTCATCATCCATCCCGCACTCTTTTCCAGGATCGCATTTGAAGCCAAGAACAGAGCAGTATCCTCCGCAGTCAATATCGCTCTCTATCCTGTTAAGAGGCCCATTCTTTATTGCATCAGTGCACGTAGTCTCCTTGCATATGCCCCCACTGCAATAGTTTGACTTGCAGTCTGAATCCCCAATGCAGGCCATTGTCAGTTCACAGGGCGAGCATGAGCCTCCGCAGTCAAGATCAGTCTCATCGCCATTCTTCTTCAGGTCAGAGCATGATGATGCAAATTCTATCTCTATGAGCTTTGCTCCCGTTGCATTGTTTCCTACTTTGTCATAAGCAATATAACAGACATATTGGGTGTCAGTTATCTCTAAACTGAAAGGAGGGCCCTGCAGAAGGATGTCTGCTGTGCAGTTCTTCTCTGCTTCCCCTGTTCCATAATAGAATTTTGACTCATCACAGCCAGATTCATCCTCGCATACCAGCTCAACAAAGGTCTTTCCGGTTGTCTTGTTCTCATTTATTGTCACAACAGGAGGATTCTTCTCAAGGCATGCCTGATCAGCCGGATCATATTTGACAGAGAATGATTTCGGCGATGCAGACTCAAGGCCCACACCATTGACAGCCTTTACATCAAATGTGTACGTTGTTGAATTGTCAACTGCGATTGATTCTCCATCGCTGCCTTCGTTTATCTCTGATATCGAACTTCCAACATTTGTCCAGTTGAGGATCTGGGTTGTTCCGCTCTTTATCTCAATCATGAAATGATCTATGCCGGATTCCTTGTCTTCTGCGCTCAGGACCAAAGCAGGAGAGAATACAAATCCGTCATTTGAGCATGTGACAGGAGTTCCTGTTATATTGGGAGAGCCTGGCTTTGAGTTGTCTATTGTGAATGTGTAGCTGTATGTTTGCTCCTGCCTGATTGCTGCTGCAACGCTAACGCAATCTATATCATAAGTATAAGATCCATCCCCTAATGTTCCGAGATTGTATGAATAAGTTTTCTGGTCTGATTCATAAACAGCCATATTTGCGTAAGAACTTATGCTTCCCCCTTCTATCTGGCATGCTGACCTCTTGTTTGTGGCAGCAATCAGGTTTATTGTCTTGTTTGTGGTGTATCTTGGAGGGTATGTCACGCTTATGCCTAGGCCTTCTGATAGGTCAACTTCAAGTATTGCGCTCTGCTTTCCTGTTGTCCAGCCTGCCTTGTCCTCGCATTCAAAATATACTGTGTAAGATGCTTTTGCATCAGAAGGGACTATCTGTTTCTGGGTATTCTCTGTTTTGTATGTGTCAACATCATACCTATCAAAGTTCGAGAAAGCAGTCATATCATCATAATTCTTATCTTCATTGAAAGAATACCTGCATATCACTGGCTCATTAGTCGTTATATCGAGCAGCGCAGAGATCTCATTGCCTGACTCAGGATACTCGACAATCTTAGGCGGCACAAATACTGCGCTGTTCACCAAAGGGGGGACAGTATCGACTCCAACATCAAATCTTTTCTGGGAAACCCTTCCTTGGGTCTGGTCCTTGCAGAGTATGTAGAACTGGCCAGATGTTCCGAGTCCGAATATTCCGAATACATTGTCTATTGTGTGCTGCGGTTTCATGACAGCAGGGCTCTCAAATGGCTTCAGTGTCGGGCTGTCAAAATTGTAAAAAGGATTTGCAACGCCTATCTTGCATACGGTGTTCTCCGCAACTCCATTCCTTGTTGTCCTTATTGTGAGATTGTTTACAGGCTGATTGGATATGCCCAGCCTAGGTTCTGTTATCATCATCTCTGTCTCTGTTATATCAAGATAGAAGAATTCATATGCAACAGCCGGATTTCCTGCAAGGTCTTCTACGCTTAGCTTAAGGATATAATATCCATTGAATAACGGATTCAGCGGAGTTATGCTCACTTTTGATCCTGCTGTCTGATTCTTGACAGGCACATCAACAGGGTTCATGCGAAGAATGTAGAAATCATCTCCTGTTGCCACGAATTGCCTGAACGAATAATTATTCTCTTTCATGACATCAGTGCCTATGCCATAAAGATGCGCGTCATCAAGGATGACAGAATCATCAAAAACAACATCTATGGTAGGTATGACTTTGCTGACAGATGTGCTGAACTTCTGCCGCAGCAGCTCTTCAAATGTAAGCTTCGGGGCCGCAGCAGCTGCATTGCAGAAAGATACATTGGCAAATACAAAGAGAACAAGAACTGCTGTTATAATCAACCCCTTTTTTAATCTCATTTTGATAATTCTAGCTTATTTTACTTCTGTGCCGACAACATAAGGCGCCTGCAGATCAGCTATCACACTGAGGCGTCTTGACGCGACATATCCTGCATCATCTTCTATTTGGACAGTCATCCTGTTTACGAAAGACATATTGAACTCTCCTATCAGCGTTGTGCTTAGCTCGAATTTATTTCCACCGTATATGCCTGCTATCTGGGGCGCTTTTTCCACTTCATCAGCATTAGGGTTATCCATATCTTTTGGCGGCACATAATCATCAAACAATAGAGACTGATTTTACATCTGTGTCTTTCTCTGCAAAAGTGCCTTTTATGATTATCTCTGTCTCTTTTGTGGTGTAATTGCCTATTGCTATTGTCCTTGTTGGCATTACCTCAAGGTTTATATCCTCTATCTTTGGAGGAGTGAGGTCAAGATAAGTTGTGGTATCATACGTGTCAGAGTTTCCTGCATAATCTGCCACCTTTATGCTTATCTTCTTATCTCCCTCTGCAAGCTTTGACTCTATCCTATTACATGCAGGTATCTCCCATTTGAAATAATAATCAGTCCCGTCTTTTGCAACCTGCGTCAGCGGATAATTGTTTTCACTCAGGCAGGCATCAGGAGGATAGATCAATGTTGCATTTAGATCATGGGCTTCATTCAATACCTTTACCTTGAATATCTTGTCATAATTCTCCCTTATCTTTTCAAGATCCTGTACAGATTGTATATCCGGGGTTATATTGTCTATTATGACTGGATCAAGATATATCGGAGAAGCAGGCCCGTAGATATTGCCATTCAGGACTTTTCCTGCCATGACAACAATCTGGTGCACATCCTCTACTGTGCTTCCTATTGGAGTTGATGTTATAGAGGGATTGAAAGTGCATCCATCAAAGAAATTGCTGTCTTTTGTTCCGACGCAGTTTGAGC
This sequence comes from Candidatus Woesearchaeota archaeon, assembly GCA_026394915.1. Lineage (GTDB taxonomy): Archaea > Nanobdellota > Nanobdellia > Woesearchaeales > UBA12501 > WJJV01. The sequence goes on from JAPLZS010000003.1 coordinate 16,867, forward strand.
TGAGGTAATCAAAGTTATTCGGATCAACATAATTTTTCACATAAGACCATATCTTCACAGGCTCGCTGAAGAATAATGTGAACTGAGGAGACTCCTTGACATACCATATACCGTCATGCAATACTCCTCCGATCACATTGAAAATCGGCCTCGAAGGAGCGTCCTTGTTCACTATGAAGAC
>JAPLZS010000118.1 GCA_026394915.1 Candidatus Woesearchaeota archaeon
CAAGAAGACTCAAAAACTCACACTTTTCAGGAACGCTGAATGGGTCAAGGTAGCAGAGTATGATGTCTCGACAGGAAGGAACTTCGGCAATAAGATGATTAATGGGGATAATAAGACTCCTGAGACCCCTTACACAAACGGAAACAACTACAAGCCTTATTTCACAATCACATCAATAAATGACAGCAGCAGATGGAATTTTGAGAATATCTCAGGAGCATACGGCCCATGGTTCATGAGGCTGGACTGCGGAACATGGTCAGGCGCTAATTACAGCCCTGGCGGCCAGTCTCCTATAGGGATACATGGCGTTCCTGATCTCTCAATATACAATCCTGATTTCAAGGACAAGATAGGAACTCCTGCATCGCATGGCTGCATAAGGATGAACAATGGTGACCTCTCTGAGATAAGATATCTGGTCAGTGTAGGGACCCCTGTTTTCATAATAGGTGATGATCCATATCATCAGCAGATTGCTTCTCAGAATACATCTCTAAATACACCCGTATCATATCCCCCAGCAAACAATAATCACCATAACTCATCTGTCAGACCAACTCCAACTTCATCAGCAGTCTCAACTTCCCATAATATTCCAAATGCATCAATGTATGATCCAAAAACAGCAAATGCGATTCCAGGAAATACAGTGACCATTCCTAGGATCCATGGTGTCCAGGAATCTAATATAAAATATGAATCCACAACAGCTTCTGGCAATCCTAAACCTGAAATTCCTGCAAGTGCAGGAACAATTGCAGGAGATACAGCGAATAATGCGCTTTGAAAGGTGACTAAATGAAAGTATTCAAGCTTGACAAGGCATCCACAGCAAAGAGAAAGGATCTGGAAGGCATAATATTCATTGAGACAGATGATCATGGAACTCTTTTCACTGACAATCTTGACAGGGAGCTCTGGGAGTTTGATTATGATATAATCAAACAAGGCCCAAACAAGTCAGATAAATACAAGTTTGAGAATTATCCTGATAAGATGATTGAATCACTTGATGCAAGATCAAGAAGCCTTATTGATAAGATAAATGAATTCATTGATAAATATTCACTTAGATTCTCAAAGATACACACATTCAACGGCAAGACATGGAACAAAGTGGATCTAGAAAGGATACCTCCTGTAAACAGCGGAAACAGGATGTTTGCAGAGAAAGAGAAACTATTGGAGTATTATCATACTTATACTGTATTTGGTGGAATTGATGAAATTTCTGATAAGGATGCAGCAGAGAAGCTTAAGCCTGATGATCACGCTCATTATAGGATTCTGCAAAAAGATTCTCATGGAAATATCTCTCCAATCAGCGATAAAGAGATAGGCTTGGCAATCCATAGGCTTGATGGGTTTAAGTTAACGGATCTTGGACCTGCATCTGATGCAATGTTAAAGGGCATTGCAGGCCTGATGCAGGATATTTATATCGGGAAATATGATAAAAACTCTGCTAACCATACTGCTGATGTTCATCAAACCCAATCAGGCACCCCATCAGATGACATTATAACTCTTCAGCAGGATGCAGATGGAGTATGGGGCAATGGAATAAAATCTGAGAGCATATTCTCAAGATATGATCCTGTTTCATACATCAAAAAATATGTATCAAAATACATATCTGAGTATATTCCGTCATGGAAAAAGATAAAAAGATATTCAGCAGTAGGAGCATTGACTTTAGGTCTTTTGCTAGGATCGCTTCACATAGGCAATAAGACATGCACTAACTACGGCTTTGCCCAGCCTGTTCAAAGAACAGAGATCCTGCATGATGCACATAATACTAAACAGAAAGATATATCGGATATATCTTCGGTTCCAAGAAACTATAATATATTACAATCACCTGTAAACATTCAGTCAATGCAAGAAAGTGTACAATACAATGATAAGGATACTGATAAAGATGAGAATAATCTATCAGAGAGATTAGATGATTTCAGGACAAAGAAGATAGGCCCTACATCTTCAATGATATCTAATCTGAAAGATGTTTCTGTTGAGAATGGAAATATAGATTTCACCATAGGCTCAAGAGGTAATGCAGATGAAGTCTATGCTTTCTTCGGCACGGATTTCTTTGGAAGAATAAACTGTAAACGGAAAATATCTCTTAAGCATTCTTGCCGTCGATATCATCTGCTTCCTGCCATTTTCCGTTAATAGCGCCGAATCGAGTAGACGGATGGTTGCATTGGACATCATCATGGAAATTTGATGTAAGTAACCTGAACCTGAATGATCGCACATCATATTCAGATACTGGAGTATCAACTGTATCAACTACTTTAGATGACATATTAGATATATCTAATACTCAAGATTCATCGGGAAATGCGATTGAACCTGCACCTAAACTGCCTGCCCAAGATTTGCCTGCAAATGCGCCTGCTCAGAATCAAGAATCAAATCAGAAGTTTAATCAAGAATTGCCTCCTGTTTCAAGCAAATCATCAAATTATTCATCAGCCACTTCACCAGCTCCTTCATTGCCCATTTCAAATTTAAATAATCCGGATACTATAGATTCTACACTGGATTCGAGGATAGAACAGCAGTATATAATCCTCATAAACAAGCACTACCAGAAAGCATCTGTGTTCAGCGTCAATGGGCATGGAGATTATTCTTTTATAACCGCATATTCAGTATCTACTGGAATAAATCTTGGCAATAAAGAGAGACTTGGGGACAACAGGACTCCTGAAGGAGTATTCAGGATAACTGACTCAGTGGATACTCGCGACTGGACATTTGGCGGAGAAAGAGCCTATGGCAGCTGGGGTCTTAGGATGAACTGCGGATCATGGGATTCTGCAGGCAATCACAATGATAAAGGAAGATGTTCTATAATGATGCACGGAACACCTTCTGATGAGCCTTACTCCTCAAAATATGTATCAATGATAGGCACTCCAGCTTCGCATGGGTGTATAAGATTCTATGACCAGGATATGCTTGAATTAAAATCAAGATATGCAAGAGTAGGGACTCAGGTGATAATCTATGATTCAAGAGATTTATCCTCAAAAGTCCTAGAAGAAGTCATAGAGCAGGATCAGAGATCCAGCAATTCAAGATATTATAGATCTATCAGGTCTAGCCCTTCCAGCGCTATGAACAATTACTTTAATCCTTCAGGAGAATACGCTAGATACAGCTCAAGGAT
>JAPLZS010000140.1:0-1377 GCA_026394915.1 Candidatus Woesearchaeota archaeon
AAGTCTCTGCAAACAGGAATATGAATGAGAGCAGAGTGAGAGAGATCGCGACAGGAATGGTATTCACAGGAAAAACAGCAAAAGACCTTGGTCTTGTTGACGAGCTTGGCGGGATAGAGGAAGCGAAGAACTACATAGCAAAGGAGCTTAACATCACTCCTGAAATAAGAGAATACAAGAAATCAGCAAGTCTGATTGACCTGCTGTCTGGCATTGTTTCTAAGCAGTCTTTTTCTCTTGGCCAGGGCATTGCTTCAATGCCTGTATCCGGCAGCAGGGTAAGTGTTTGATTGTTTTAATCTTTTTTCTCTAATTTTTCTCAACTTATTTTTGGGTCTTTTTGCATAATCTACTTTTTTTTTTTTTTTGCATAATCTACTTCTATTTTATACTACTATATAGTGATGAACAATAGAAAACTTTATATACCAGTTCTTTCATTACTATCTAATACTCAAGATATAGGGGTTATATATAAACATATATATAAAAAGGTGGAAAATGTTACCTGAAACAAGCAGGATAATGAAATCTTTTCAGATTCTTAATAGCCTTAGGCATCCTAACGGCCTGTTCTCAGCATCAAAGCCCTCTGTCAGCACAGGATATGACAAGGCATGGATAAGGGATAATGTATATTCTGCAATAGGCATGGAAGCATTTGAGCCTATACTGGCAGTAAGGACATATCATGCATTGCTTGACCTGCTTCTGAAACATGAGGGAAAGATCGACTGGGCAATAAAAGCAAAGCCGGCGCATGCTTATCAGTATATCCATGCAAGATATGATGCAAATACAATGAATGAGATATTTGATGAGTGGGGCAACAAGCAGAATGATGCAGTAGGAGCATTGCTGTTCAAGATTGCAGATCTCATGGACAACGGGTTTGTCGTGATAAGGGACAAGAATGACCTGAGGATTATACAGAAGCTCGTGATGTATCTTACTTCAATAGAATATTGGCATGATGCAGACAATGGAATGTGGGAAGAGTACGAGGAAGTGCATGCAAGTTCAGTAGGAGCATGCGTTGCAGGGCTCATGAGGATCTCAACATATGTTGATGTTCCGCAGTGGCTAATTGAGAAAGGAAAGGAGACCCTTAATAAATTATTGCCAAGAGAGTCAGAGACAAAGGAAGTTGATCTTGCATTACTTTCATTGATATACCCTTATGATGTTGTTACAATGAAGCAGAGAGAGCAGATACTAAACAATGTGGAAGATAATCTCCTGAGGAACAGAGGAATCATAAGATATGTCGGCGATGAATATTACAACAAGGAAGGAGAGGCAGAGTGGTGCTTCGGGCTTCCATGGCTTGCAGTGATATACAAGAGTCACGGCAACATGGCCAAGTACAGGTTCTAT
>JAPLZS010000140.1:1420-1934 GCA_026394915.1 Candidatus Woesearchaeota archaeon
ATGGCCAAGTACAGGTTCTATATGCAGAAGACAATGGATGCAATGACTGAAAATGATGAGCTGCCTGAGCTTTATTTCTCAGGCACAGATGATTATAATGAGAACACTCCGCTCGGATGGGCGCAGGCGATGTTCCTTGTTGCGGTGGGATGATGAGAGAGATCTCTTTAGACAAGTTCATAATTGATTCTAAGAATGATATATCTAGATTTTTAGCTAATGGGTGGGTTGTTAATCCTATAATAAAATTGATATGCGCGCCTGATGTCAATCTAAAAAAAGTGATTGCTGTGCAAAAAGGAGTTGATGAAGCAATACAAGAAGTCAATACCAACCACAGGATTGTTTATGACAGCATCCCTCAAATATTCCATATAGTCTATTCATCATGCCCTCCTGGAAAGCCGCTTGATCAGAGTATTCTCATAAAGAAAATGTTCATAAGAGTTAACGGCAAAACCAAAGAAGATGATCATCTTGAGATAGACTGGGATTATTCAAGGCCAGGGCCTAT
>JAPLZS010000072.1 GCA_026394915.1 Candidatus Woesearchaeota archaeon
CCTGACTGATTTAAGGGCATATTTCTGGTCAGCGCTGCCTGGATTCTCAACTCCCAGCAGAACAGAATTGACGCCATCTGAATATAAGACTTCTCCTCCTTTTCCATCGAGATTTGTTGTGCTGAGCTTGTACATATTCTCATTCTTGTTCAGCCTGTCAGCAAGCATGCTTATCTGTCCGTTTGTACTGGTTACAGAGATTGTAGTGCTTGCAGTGCTTGTCCCTATCTTTACTTCTGCCAGCTTGCCTGATGTCTGCAGAGTATTGGCCTCAGATGTTGATTCACTTGTTTCCTGCTCTTTCCATTGTGTTACAGATAAGTCAGGGAAGATATATTCAGGATTTTGATTATTTTTAGCAATAGTTGTTATAGCAAGAGTTCCATGGACTCCTCCTGCCTGGGTAATCACGTGTGCATCATTCAAGTGATTATCAGACATCAAAAAGACATCGACCTTGTTAGTATTCTGAGTGTAGATATCTGAAGAATAACCTTTTTCTGTTGATTTGAAAAGCACAAGATTGCATTTGCCGTCGCATGTCTTTGAGTTTATATCTGCAGCATTTCCTACTTGAGTATTGCCCATCATCACCTTTGTTGTTCCTGCATCAACATTTGTTGTGCTCATCAATACATTATTCTTACTGTCTAGGGCCATCATGCTTGTTTCCTTACCATTCAATACTGCTGTGCCTGCATTAAAGGACAAACTTCCGCCTTTTGCAGTATTAATCTCTATAACGCCGCTTTCAGGAAGATTAAAACCATTCATCTTTGATGTATCCCTGTTCCTGTAGCTGCATGTTCCGCTGCATGAAGTTATTTCCGCAGAATCACTCCCAGACATGCTGAATTCTCCGCCATTATTAAGGTGAACAACAGCTGCAGCGACATCTGTATCTGCTCTGTTATCATACTTGACTAATAAAGAGCCATCAGACTTTGCGTTCTTTACCTCACCATTCTCAAAATTAATCAATGATCCTCTTGATGCCTCAAGCTCATAATGTGATCCTTCTTCCTTGCCACTAAGAACAAGATGGCGTAGATTTGCGGGAAGATAATCCTCTTCTAATTTTCCTTTCAATGTTTTTATATCGCCATTCTCGCCAAACTCAACAACTGCATCTTCTCCTGAAATCTTGACAACCTGCCCCTTGGGGGATTTGACTGATATTGGATTTCCCTCGAATGCGGTTGCAGAGCATACTTTTGTATCTGTTGCACACACTATTGTTCCATCGCTGTCAACGCTTCCTGCGCCTGTGAAATCCGCTTTCCTCACTCCATTATGCCAGATTGCAAGATTTTCTACACCCTCAAAATGAAACACTCCTTGATCATCTACTGTGAAGGTTCCTGCTCCAGAATCTTTCAGTCTTAGTGAATTTCCATTTGCATCCTGAAGATTTACGCTTGTATCAGCTGCTCCTGCTGTAATCTTTATATTGCTAAGGCCATTTGGATCGATTTTCGTTAATTGCATGCTGCCTACTTTGTTTATGGCAAGCGTAAACTGATCAATATTTACATAATCTGAATTTAGTTTGCCATTTTGGCTTATCGTGGTTAATACTTGGGGGGTAAGCTGACTTGATATGAGATTTTTCATCTGTTGTTCACTCATTGCGCCAAGAACATCTGGAGTAAGCTTATTTACAGGTATATTAAAAACAGCATCAGGAGACAAGTCCTTTATATTATCTTTAGTCACATCTTTGGGGTCTAGTGTAATCGGTTCTGTAGTCATCAGTGCTTCAGCAGCAACAACAGATAAACTGCTCAGTATCATCATCAATGAGATTATGATTATTATTGACTTCTTCATTTGCTTACCACCAGTACTTTTATTGTCTGCGAATCACGGCCTCCTTTGCCATCCTCAACAATTACATCTATTGATGTCTCGCCTACATCAGCTGCAGACGGCGTGAATCTGAACATGCCTTTGCTGTCAACGACATCCATCCCTGTTGAATGCCATGTCAATTTATCATTGTCAGCATCAAATGCAACGAACTGATACTCAGCAGCATTTCCTTCGACAAGAAGCAGATTGTTAGGATTCACTATCTTTGGCGCCCTGTTTCCAGAGCTCTCATTGCCGAACCTGTTTGCAAATATCAGCTTGAAATTTATCCCTTTGACTTTATTGTTCTCATCTATTATAGAATATATCATGATATCATCAGTATATTTGTAAGGTGCGACCATCATATCCATGTCACCCAGCTCAGAGATGCGCACATTATTCGGATCCTTTATCTCCATCTGCACGACTTTGTTTGCGATTGTTATTGCCTGGCCGAGCTTGACAGGCAGCTGTGTCGAGAATTTTGAGATTGTTGTCCTTTGATCGCCTTCAATCAGCGTGACTGGCATGTTCAATGTTATGTCGATATATCCTGGCTTTATGCTCACTTCTGCTGAAGAGATCTCTCCTGCAGCAATGTTCATGTGCAGATCCTCAAAATTCTTTATGCACCTTGGGATTATCTCCTCTTCAATATACACTCTTATCTCATTCTCCACAAACTCTTTTGAGATAGAGACATCCTGGCCTTCATCATACCAGTATGAAGAATAAGAATAGCTTGTCTCGACATTAGGTATCACATCGCCGAAATATATCACTCCGCCCTGCGCTCCTGCAAGCAGGACAGCCCCTTCTGCAGTATCCTGGAGGCACGCTGTCACATACTTACTGATAGGATTCATCTGAGGAGGAGTATAATCGCTTCCCTTGTAATATCTGATATAGAAAATTGCGCTGGCAATGATAAGCACAATCATGCCTATTATTATGAACATGGTCACCTGGCCTTTTTTTGATGTCATCTGAGCTGATTAATATATACAGATATATAAAATTTACTAAAATTAGCATATTGTCTGTTATATTAGGATTGTATATCTTGACCTCCTCCTCGGGGCAGAGCCCTCGACCCTTCGGGTCGACCCCTTCGCTTCGCTACGGGGCGAGGATTCCAGTAATAAGCTGATTTTGGCATGA
>JAPLZS010000156.1:0-912 GCA_026394915.1 Candidatus Woesearchaeota archaeon
CCAATCTCTTTGATTGTGAAAGCAGCAAAATACAAACGAGAAGATGATAGAAAAAAGAAAGCGCCTGGCAGCCGTTGAATCAAGGGGTTGGTTTCCTCGGGATGATCCGCAGAACATATCCGAAGTTAGGTATTTACGGCCGCCACTCCCAGCGCAAATAATATAACTCTATTTCGTGATTTATTTTACAATCTTATTCTATGTTTCCCAACAATACTCTCTTTTATGAAAAGCCTGCATCGCTGCCAGCTAGTGGCAGCGGCATCCGGCTTTTGTCATGAAGACTGTGATTCAGGCTGCCAGATCGATTGCCATTACTACGTGAGGAGGCAATTCATATCTATCATGATGTTCTTCAAAATCATCAGGATGTAATGTCGTTGTTTGCATCTGAGGATGATGTACCTTTTCATCCTGTCTTGATTTAAGCTTGCAATCCAAGTAAACGCAATTTCCAACAGCATCTCTTCCATATTTATCGATGGCCACCTTTAATGCCGGCACAATATACTTATTAGCATCCCAGTTTGGTTTTCCATCTTTATTTCTATAACAGGTGTAAGTTGCAGTTGACGTCTCAGCATCAAAATCTGAAATCTGCTCTCTTAATCCATATCTGTCAAAAAGAAGTGTTGTTCCGTCTGCTCTTACCACTATAACTTCCAATTCAGGATGTGCCTGAGGCACTATTGCGCCTGCTGCTGTCTTGCAGCCTACTTTTGGGAAATCTTTTGGTAAAGAATATCTGAGGACATCTTCCATATCAATATTTGGGAAGTCTTTTCTCATGCCGCCTTCATATGGAGTTACCTCATGGCCAAACCTATTCAGGAAATGGACAAGATCATCCTTCATACCCAATGTTCTTAGATATTTGCTTAAAGAATCATCATCAGGAACAGACATAGTCTC
>JAPLZS010000156.1:977-2133 GCA_026394915.1 Candidatus Woesearchaeota archaeon
CCTGTCCACCTTCTTTGCGGCTTCTTCCAAGACTTTTTCTCCATCATATACTAGCATCAGGCCATGCCTATCCTTGCCAAGAGGAAGCTGATCCCTGAATACATGCTCTACGACCAGCTCAAGCGGCCTCTTCTCCATTATTAATGCTGTATTTTGCTCTGCCATACCCCTAAGTATACTCTTACCTGTATTTATATATTTGCATGGCTATTTTTTTACTTTTGTCCTAAATAAGCACAATATTTATTAATAAGTAAAAAAATATAGCAATTTATGACTAAATTTGATCATGATTTGATATTCCTGGCATCTGAGAATGCAAGGGCAAAGATAAGGGACATGTCCTTTATCCTCAAGAAAAGCCCCCAGAGGCTCAAATACTCGCTTGCCACAATCGAAAAAGAAGGGGTAATACATAATGAGCACTGCATCTTTGACTATTCCTATTTTGGCCTGATACTCTTCAGGGTCTACTTCAAGGGAGGATATATAAGCGAGAGGGACAAGATCAACATAATAAAGAAGCTCAGCGCCAATCCTTACATTGTGTCCATGTATGAGCTCAGCGGAGAATTTGATCTTGTGATAGAACTAGGCTCTCCGAATCCATCAAGGTTCAACAAAGAACTCAAGAAGATAGCAGAATTGATACCTACACTGAACAACTACAAGATCCTGCTCAATCTCGTCACCCACGTCTATTCAAAGAATTACCTCATAAAAGACACGAGCATAAATGCTCCTGAGCAGGACATAATCATAGGAGGGGACAGGGGAGTGGAGGTATTCAACAAGAATGAGATGAAAGTCATGAAGAACCTGCTTGATGAACCGAAGATAAGGAGGTCGAAGCTTGCAAAATTATCTGACATAAATGTGAAGACCGCAGTATCAATAACAAAAGACCTGAGGGAAAGAAGGATAATAAAAGGATTCAAGTATATAATAGACACAAACAAGCTCGGAATAAATAAAGTCAGGCTTTTCATAAGATTCCATAATGTGAGCCAGGAGAGGGAGAACCAGCTCATGAATTATATGATGAAGACAAAGGAGGTTGTCCAGGTCAACAAGACAGTCGGAGACTGGGACATGGAGGTCGACATCGAGTCATTTGACAAGATAAAGATACGATACAACATAATCCAGATAAGGC
>JAPLZS010000023.1:0-7032 GCA_026394915.1 Candidatus Woesearchaeota archaeon
CACGATGAGCTTTGCATCAGGCACGATCCTATTCACCATCTTTCCGATATCGATTATCCTGTAGTTCTGCTCATCTGACCCTATGTTGATTATCTCGCCCTTTATCTCCTTGATCGGGGCTTCAAGAGCCTTTATTATCGCTTCGCCGACATCGCCCACATAGACATTCGGCCTCCACTGATTCCCTCCGAACACAGTTATCTCCTTCTCAAAGACAGCCTTTGCAGTCATTATGTTCACAACAAGATCGAATCTCATCCTTGGAGACAGCCCATGCACAGTCGCAAGCCTGAAGATGCAAGGCGAGAAATTATCATCAACCATCCCCAATATTGCCCTTTCAGACTGTATCTTCATCTTTGCGTATAATGACACTGGATTCAGCTGAGAGTTCTCGTCAAGCCTCTTATCCTCCTCGCTTGCGCCATACACACTGCATGAAGACATATAGATGAACCTGTTTATCTGGAAATATTTGCAGACATCTGCCACCACTTTTGTTGCGAGATAATTTATCTTCAGGGTCTGCTCTGAATCAAGGGCGCACAGAGGATCGCCGACAAGCTCTGCAAGGTGGACGACAGCGCCCACATCCTTCATCGCCTCTACAACATGCTCGACATTTAGCGTGCTGCCCTTCATCAGCTCAAAATCAGGATTATCATAAAGCTCTCTTATCGGTTCTTCACCATAGAAAAGGCAGTCAAGCACCCTCACTTTATATCAGGAGCTTCCTGCAGAGCAGCGATCCGATATAGCCTGCTCCGCCTATCACAAGGACCCTTTCAACAACCCTCTTGCCGGCACCTGAACTGCCTGAATGCTGGCCGATGTAAAGCTTTGGTCCGCTGTCCTGCACAATCACAACATCCTTCACTATGCCTTTCTTGTCAAGCAGAGGGATCTTGCCCATCATTCCCATCTTCTTTATCACTGCATTTATACTTTCAATGTCAGAGATATCCTTTATCACAACAGGATCCTTGTTCATTATCTCTGATATGCTTGTGTCCAGGCCATTGCCCTTCAGGATGCCTCTCCTAATATCCCCATCAGTCACAACGCCCTTCAACCTGTCGCTTTTATCTGTAATTATTGCCATGCTGAATCCTGACATGTCTATCTTCTTCATGACTTCCTTGATGCTGTCCTTCTCTTTCACAAGGATTCTGGCCAAAGAATTCCCTTTCTTACCCTTCATTTTCTTATTTTTGTCAATCATGCTGTTCATCCGTCATATCATCAGTAATCTCTCATTCCCTGTTGAGTGCTTGAGCGCTATAATGCCTTCCTGATATCTTCTGCATTCTCATGTATATTCTTTATTGTCTCAATCACCTTTTTTACATCATCTTTTGGCATATGCGAGAAAAGAGGTATGCTTATTATCCTGGGCGCTATGCTATCAGTGACTGGCAGCCTGATATCCTGTCTGAATGCCCTCTGCTTGTGGGATGGCGGGTCAAAATATTTCTTTGAGATGATATTTTCCATTCTCAATGATTCATACAGCTGGTCCCTTGAAAGCCCGAACTCTTTCTCATCCAGTATCAGGGGGAAATCCTTGTATGTTGTCCTTGATCTATCTCTTATCTTCTGGAATGATATGCCTGGAACTTTTGACAGCCCTTGCCTGTATATCCCTACAAGATCGGTCCTCATCTGGAGATTCTTCTCCAGTCTTTTGAGGGTCTCATTGCCGATTATCGCATTGAACTCCTCCATCCTTGCATTAAGGCCTGCAAACTCGCAGTCATAGCTTCCGTCGTGTCCATAATCCCTGCCCATTATCCCAAGCCGGGCTATCTCATCATCATTTGTCGTGAGGAAACCGCCTTCAACAGCAACAACCAGTTTTGTAGGCGAGAGGCTGAAAGATTCCGCATCGCCGAAATTGCCTATCTTCTTCCCCTTGTATTCTGAGCCAAAGCAGTGCGCTGCATCAAAGAAAAGCCTTATCTTCCTGTCATCTGCGATATCCTGCAGGGCGCCTATATCGCATGGATTGCCGAACACATGCGTAGCTAATATTGCGCTTGTCTTCTTTGTCACAAGCTCATTCACATGATTTGGATCTGCGCACAGGTATCCTTCTTCAATGTCAGCAAAAACAGGTTTCATTCCGCACCATTCAATCGCATTCGTCGTTGCGCAGAATGTAAAACTAGGGGTTATGACCTCTCCCCTTAGCTTCAGGCTTTTCATGACCAGCATCATTCCTGCTGTGCAGCTGTTCATTGCAACAGCATGCTTGACGCCCATATAGCTTGACGCGGCCTTCTCAAAAGACCTGACATTCTTTGAATTGGTCACCATCCCTGTCTTCATTATGTCTTCGACATTTCCTCTGATCGATTCATAATCTGGCAGGGTTGGTTTTGTTATGGGCAGCACTTCTGTGAATCTTGGTCTTCCTCCTATGATTGCAGGCTTATCCATTCTCATTTACCTCCATTGTCATCTGTCTTCATTTTCACTTTTGCAGGGATTCCAAAAGCAATCGAATCATCAGGAATATCTGAATTTACAAATGAGAATGCGCCAGCAATGGAATTCTGTCCGATTGTGACCCCTGGCATCACAACAGAGTGCGATCCTATGCAGGCATTCTTCTTTATCACAACCTTTCCTTCTTTTCCATCTATGGTGCTTGCAGAGTATATTGAGCAGTGGCTTCCTATCTGGACATCATCCCCAAGCTAAACGCCATTCTTTGCATTTATGTAAGTGAAGGCGCCTATGTCAACCCTTTTCCCCATCTTCAGGCCCTTTGTGTTCTGGACCATCCAGTTCCACTTTGTAAGTTTTCCCTCCTTTATCACAGGAGCTTTCCAATCCTTGAATCTTTCTGCCATTTTTACCTCAATATTGCATGTTGCTATTGTATGTCACACATTGCCGCATTCATCTGATATCAATAACTTATGCTCTTCAATACCTTGTCCTGGCCGAACTCTGTCTTCAGCAGGAAGTTTACTATCCTCTTTGATGCATTGCCGTCTCCATAGGGGCTTTTGCATGACTTCAGCCTTTTCCTGAAATCAGCAGAGTCTGCTTTCCTGACAGCTTTCAGTATCTCATCTTTTGAATATGATGCATCAATGACATTGACTGTCTTCTCTCTTCCTTCCTGCCTGTTCCCCACATTGACAGCAGGAAGCCTGAAAAAAGGAGCTTCTATTATCCCGCTGCTTGAGTTGCCTATCATCACATTTGCTATGCTCAGCAGGTTGAGGAAATCATCCCTAGGTATGCTCCTATAAATCTTTATGAATTCCCTGTTCCTGTACTGCTCTATCACGCTTATTATCGCCCTTCCTCCTGCATCTGCATTCGGGTAAGACATCACAATCTGGTATCCTGATTTTCCGAGCTCATCAACTGCCTTCATTGTCTCTTTCATCTCTCTCTCGCATCTCTGCACATCAGGATTCTCTGGATGCTGGACAACAACTGCTATCTGCTTCCTCAAGTCCAGTCCAAACATCTTTGCTGCCTCTTTCCTATCATGCACAATATCCTTTATGTCATCAAGACCAGGAGCTCCGAAAAGATGTATCCTCCAGTTCTCCTCTCCCATCTTCTTTATCCTTTCTGCGCTTTTCTTTGTTGCTGCGATGTGGAATGAGCTTAATTTTGTGATTGCATGCCTTGACACCTCGTCAACTGTCCTTGAGACCTCTCCGCCATGTATATGGACTGTGGGGATGTTGAGATAAAGAGCTGCAACAGCAGAGACAAGCATCTCTGCCCTGTCTCCAAGCAGTATGATCACATCAGGCCTGATATCCTCAAGCTTCTTCACAACCCCTTTCATGAAATCAGCGGCAAACTCTGCCATGGAATCCTTGCTGTCTTTCCTGAACACAGAATCAACAACCTCAATGTCAAAGCCGTCCTTCTTTATCTGCTCGATCGTGCTGCCGAACTCAGGCATGAGGTGCATTCCTGTTGCAATAATCTTCAGGTCAAGCATCTTGCCGTTCTCTATGAGCTTGAGAGTAGGCCTCATCAGCCCATAATCTGCCCTAGTTCCGGTCACATACACAATCCTTTTTGCCCTTTCTTTCTTTTCCATCTTATTTCTTAATCTTATCCTGCATCTGTCTTAACTGAGCATATCGAATGAGATTAGTTCATCCTTTTTTATATTTTTCTTTGCAGTCCTGCCCAGGACCTTGGCCAGATCATTTGGCTCTATCCCTATGCCTGGCCTCTTCATTATTATCATGTCTTCTGTTATCCTTGCCCCTTTCTTGATGTTCTTAGCAGACACTATGCTTTTCCTGGCAATCTTCATGATCTTGAGCTCTTGTTTTGTGGGCTTCTTTATTCCGTTTCCGAGTATTATCTTTGGGACAACAATCTTTCTTGCATTCTTGTCTCTCTCTATTGCCCTTATCTCATCCACCATCTTCTGAAGCTCATCTGGCTCAAGAGAGGCTTTATGATCCGGCCCCTTCATCTTCCTGTCAAGCGTGAAATGTTTCTCAATCACAACAGCACCAAGATAAGCTGCCATGACAGACACGCCAATGCCTTCTGTATGATCTGAGTATCCTACAAGACAGCCTGTCTCTTTTCTCAATGTATCCATCACCTTCAGATTGACATCTTTCTTTGGGCATGGATAGTTTGTTGTGCATTGCAGCAATATCAGCTCTTTATTGTACCTCTTTATCGCATCAACTGCCTCTTTTACCTCTTCAAGAGTTGACATGCCGGTTGAAAGCATGATCGGCTTTCCTTTCTTTGCAAGCTTCTCAAGGAAAGGAATGTTTGTGAGGTCTCCTGAGCCCACCTTGAACAGAGGTACTATCTTATCAAGGAACTCGGCTGCATCCTCTGTATGGGGCGTTGATAGGAACATTACCCCTTTGCTGTCGCAGTATCTCTTCAATTCCTCAAACTCAGGATAGCTCAGCTCAATTTTCCTGAGCATCTTGATCTGGCTCTCTTTCCTGCCTGTGTTCTTTTCCTGGTAAGAGGCCATCTCAGCGCTCTCTGTGACAAGATTCTTTGATCTAAATGTCTGGAATTTTACAGCATCCACTCCAGACCGCTTTGCAGCATCAACAAGCTTCTTTGCAAGCTTTATGTCTCCATTGTGATTGACGCCTGCTTCTGCGATTATGAAACAAGGCCGGCCTTCTCCGATGCCAAGCCCTTCAATGACAATATTTTCTCCCATCTTCACTGACCCATATCCGTCTTAATCTGTATTATTTCTTGCTACTTCTTTCTGAAGGATTTATTATCGCAACCCCGACGCCGTCAACATATCTGCCTTCAATGAAGAACTGGCCCTTGAGATCTGCCTCTTTCCTGAATCCGCATTTCTCAAAGACCTTTCCTGATGATTTATTGATTGCATAATAATCTGCAATGATCTTATGAAGCTTTAACTCCTTGAATGCATACTTTACTGCAGCTTTCAGGGCCTCGCTTGCATATCCCTTGCCCCACTCTGCCCTGTCAAACACCATTATCCCGACATAGCATCTGTTGTGGTTCTTTGCAAAGCTTGAGAACCTTATGTTTCCGATATGCTTTTCTGAGCCATCTTTGCCCTTGATGAATATACCTATCAGCAATGATCCTTTCTCAATTCCATTCTCTGCAACATAATCCCTTGCTTTGTCCAGGCTCCATCTGCTGAATCTTGCTTCAGTCCACATCACAACTTCAGGGTCATTGAGGGCATCTGCATAGGTTTGAGTGACATCCTCTGGCCTTAGCTCCTTTAGTATTGTCCTTTCTGTCCTTATCTCTTTCATTTTTTCCTCTTGCTCTTGATCGTCTTCTTGCTTTTTATTATCTTCTTAAGGATCTGCTCATTGATCCAAAAATCAAACGCGTCATCAAT
Source organism: Candidatus Woesearchaeota archaeon (assembly GCA_026394915.1). Classification (GTDB taxonomy): domain Archaea; phylum Nanobdellota; class Nanobdellia; order Woesearchaeales; family UBA12501; genus WJJV01. Next base: position 5,867 of record JAPLZS010000023.1, read on the forward strand.
CTCAAAATTCTGCTCCCTGCTTATCTCAAGCCGTACAGGATTCTTGCCGATCCTTTTCCTGTCTTTTATCAGTGCTGCCTTCCACATATACACATTGCCGTCGTCATGGAAGAATCCTTTCATATCCTGCCTGTTCCCGTATTCAAACAGCTTGCATGTGAATCCTGTAGCGAGGCTGTCTGCCCCTTCTGCCTTGAATCTTTTAATGCATCTGTCTATGAGGTCCGGCTCCCTGACAGGAGATGTCGGCTGCAATAGCACGATCACATCAGCTTTTGTGGCGCTTACAGCATGATCAAGCACATTCATCATGTCTGCTTCATCAGTTGCCAGCTCTTTAGGCCTGTCAATTATCTTTGCACCATATTTTCTTGCTATCTCTGCAATCTCCTTGTCTTCTGTTGATACATAAAAATCATCCATAAGCTTTGACTGCTTTGCAGCCTCTATTGACCATGCTATGAGCGGCTTTCCAGCAATCTCTTTTATGTTCTTCCTAGGTATCTCCTTGCTGCCGCCTCTTGCTGGTATTATCCCTATTATCATCTTGATCACCTTAATCTTTCATCTTTATCATATAAACGCCATTCAGGCATCTGGCGCATCCTGCACTCATGTTCTTGCCTGATTCAAGCTGTTTTCTTAGTTCATTCATCTTGTCAGAATTCCATGCCTGCTTTAGGCTCATCTTATCTATGTTTCCAAGCACAAGATCCTTGCTGAAATAAGTGAATGCGCTGGATGTTATGGACAGCCTTCTCCATGGATCAGAGCACTTAAAAGATTGTTTTGCATAGATCTTCTCGTCTTTCTTCTCAGGAGAATTAACGGCCTGGAACTCTATTTAATCTGCATAATCTTTCCAGAATTCCCTGTATTCTTTTACCTCTTTCATGTTGTTCTCGGAAGGCAATAAGCTTATCCTTATGATAGGCGTTCTTTTCTTCATGCTGTCTCTCATTCTCCTGAAGCTTATTATGTTGGACTTTATCTTTTCCCTGACATTCTCCCTGGTCTCGTCATTGAACTCGCCAAGAGAGAAACAGACTGTGTTAATCTTGCTCTGTATCATCCTTTTTTGGACATCCTCAGAGAGATTCACAGCATTGGTATGGATGAACACATCTATTATGCCGCTCTTGTCAATGACATCAAGCGCTTTCTTG
>JAPLZS010000023.1:7059-8061 GCA_026394915.1 Candidatus Woesearchaeota archaeon
ATCAAGCGCTTTCTTGAAGAGAGATACATCCATCAAAGGCTCTGTATTCCATCCGATATTCATCGAGCAAAGCTTCTCTTCATCTGACTCTTTGACAATCTTTTTGAATGCAGGCATGCTCATATATTTATTTGACCAGCCCTGTTTGGTGCACTGAAGGCAGTATCTGCATGAAAGATTGCATGAATCAGACAGGTCAACATCTACATGGACAGGGAATCCAGTTACATACTTTCTTTCCCCTGTTTCCTTCCATCTTTTCCTGTATTCCTCATATTTGCGGCCGAACATTCCTGCGAGTATCCCATAAGGATCGTTTATCACTGTCTCTTCCAGATTTGGAGCAGACTTGGTCTCTTTATAGCTTCCTTTTTTTGCCGTTTTATTGTTTTTCATCTTATTGTTATCATTTCATCGCTTTTTTATATCCTCTGCAGTTTGCCTGATCTCAGCGGTTATGCTGCTTATCTGCTCTGGAGTCATCTTCACAAGTATAGGTATTGCGATTGCGCGCCTTAAAAGGCCGGAAGATTGCTTCCATACATCTTCCAGATTCTTCCCCTTGTATTCAGGATAATCCTTGAATATGTGGGTCCATGTCCCGGCAAAATGCCAGTTTATGGCGTCTGGAAGATTTTTTGTCCCTATCCCTTTTTTAGACAGCAGCTCGGCAAACTTTTTTGCCTTTTCCCTGGTTTCCAAAAAGAATATGAGCGTGTCTCCTGCATCCCCCTCTGCATCAGGGATCTCCCTGAATTCTATGTTTTTTATATCCTTCAGCCCATCTTTTATCTTCTTCTTGTTCTCCTGCTGTTTCTGCAAAACATAATCCATCTTTTTAAGCTGCGCCAGGCCTATTGCTCCATGGAGCTCTGTAACCTTATAATTGAAACCCCATGTCGCTCTTGTGTCTTCGCCTCTTGGAAATTTAGGGTTGTATTCATGCCCGTGGTCTGAGTACTCTCTTGACCTAAGAAATATGCTGCTGTCATCTGTCACTAA
>JAPLZS010000041.1:0-2294 GCA_026394915.1 Candidatus Woesearchaeota archaeon
ATTGTGATATTAATAAAGGAAGCCACGAAACCAGACAGGGATAATGCGCTGCCTGAGTTTGTTTTTATTCTCAGGCTGTCTATAGTCAGGGTGGCAGGTATATCCAAATCCATAATCCGTAATCCATAAGCAGTTCCTGTTGCAGTGATATCATTATCCACAAGCGTGTTATTGGTATTATACTCAAAAAACATTAAAAATAGGATTCCAGAATCTGCACTGCCTGAGCTCGTGATTAAGATTGAATTGTTTTTTATCAGGTTTCTGTTTGAATCGGTCTGTATATTCATTCCGCTAACACTGTTTGTTGTTCCTGTCATTGTTATCTTATTATTATATAATGTATTTGATGCTGAGTAAAGCTCTATCAAAACTCCGTTGGTTACAACTGCCTTGTTCAGTATGGTATTATTTGCTATATTGTTTGAATTTGAATTGGAACTTATATGTATATTTCCATTAGTTTCACTGGAGGGTCCAGTAATATTGATTGTGTTGTTGAATACACTATTGAAATCAGACATTGTGAATAAATAGATTCCGTCATGCTGACTCCCTGATGTGTTTATCATATTGTTGAATATGGAGCCATTGCTTGACTTGTTGAAATATATTCCGGATTTGTATAAGCCTGTTGTTGCGCCTTCTGTAATCCTTGCATTCTTGACAACAGTGAAGTTGAAGTTGTCAACGACAATGCCGTAAGTATAGTCTGTTCCTGCTGTGCCGTATGTTATCCAGTAGCCGTTTCCGTCAATCGTCACATTGTTCGCAGTGACATTCAGGCATGTTCCTGCTGATGTGATGTTGTTTGTAAGATAATATTCTGTGTTTGCTGAGTTTAGGATTCCGCATGCGCTTATGTTCTTTCCGAATGTTGTGAAGTTCCCCTTAATCTGCACAGTATTGTTCATGCTGTCATTCACAAACACAGTATAGTTGACATAAGTCGGATAGCTTGAGTTCACAGGAACCTGAACCTGCCACAACCCTCCTATCAGGCTCAGCAGCCCCTGCCAGAGTATGTTGCCTGCAGAAGCCACAGTCTGCCAGATGATTATCCACACAGAACTGATTGAACCTCCGACATTAGTGGCATTCACCATTATTGTGAGATTCTGGTCTGAACGGATTGAGTTTGTCTCGTTTATTGTCTGACCAGCAGGGTTTGTCTGGTTCACGAAGGCAAGCAGTATCTGGCTTATGTTTATGCTGATGTTCCTGTCTGTTCCATTGTATCTTCCGTCAAAAGGAGCGACCTGCAGCGTATAGATGCCCATGTCTATCTGCGAGAAGTTGATTATCGTGCTCAGGGAAGACGTCCTGTTCACGTAGAATCTTCCTGATGAGTTGACAAGGTATACAGAATAATTCAGGCTGTTCTGCGAGCTCTGCTGGATCCAAGATACATCAGTTGTTGTGTTCGCGTCTTTTGATAAGATAGTTCCGTTTGCAGGATATGTTATGTTGTTCTGTCCGCAGTCTCCTAATTCTGGAATAATATTCTCGCTATAAAAGTTGCCATAGTTGTTCACGCAATAATTAATTGAAATATTAGGAGAGCTCACTGATGTTATATTGCCTGTGTAATGATAAGCATATAATTGACCAAAACCTGCATACCATATGTTAGTTCTGTTACTTATATACTGAAAGTGCCTCCTTTCCAATGAACCATCTGTCAGATTTATGTTGTAAGGATGTACTACAGGATGATATATCTCTCCAACTGATGTTGCTTTATCAAATGTATTATTGAGTAATGCAGGATCTGACTCGTGAATGTCTAATGATACGGAAGTAGCATTATATAGTTTTTTTGCTGTATCCCAATCTGAATAATTTACACCTCTGTATACAGTAAGATAACTTCTATCAGCAAGATATTTATGATTGCCCAAAGATGTCCTCTGTTCTGAAGAGGCCGTTCCGTGAGGTTCTATCCATCCCCACACATATTCTTTTACTCCATTTTTATAGATAGAAGGCAGGTCAAGATTGGCTATTATTGCTTCTTTGCTGTCATTCACTTCCACCTCCTGCGTCGTATATCCTGCACCATCATGATATTTGCTATGAGAATCAGCTTCTACAAGACCTTTATCAAGCTCTGTCTGGATTGCTGACCAGTTCACCACACCGCCATCTGAAAAATTAGTTATAATCCCTACAGAGAGCCACATATTAAGATTTCGCGTGATGTTGCTAAAATTAATAAATATCTCTTTTCTATTGGTTTCGTTAGTCCAATCATCTGCAGTTATCACGACAGCAGCAGACCTGTTGTCATAATA
>JAPLZS010000041.1:2304-4036 GCA_026394915.1 Candidatus Woesearchaeota archaeon
TATTTTGACGCGCCCAGATAAGATATAGACTGGGTTATGCCGCTGCTATCTGTTATTTCAACATAGATATTGTCGCTTGAATTATTAAAAGCAACTGAGACAAATGCTATATCATGAGCATAGTCAAACCTTACAGCCTCAATCCCATTGAATATATCGCTTGATGTCTTTTCTGCAATCTGAGCCCATGGTTCTGATGCAAGATACCTTCTATATGCTTTAAGATTAGATGAACCTGAAGGTATGGAAAATTCATAAGTGACTGGAAATCCCAGGCCATAATCAGAATGATTTGTTGAGTCAATTGAGATTACTTTACTCTTATCTATACCAATCCCTTTATCATAAAAATTGTTTAGCCATATATTATTATTGTTCAGACTATCATAAAATAGAATGCTATAATTTCCTATATACTCAAAGGTATTGCCGGTTATATTCGTGAAGTTGCCCGAGACACTAATCCCAAAAGCGAAGTTTCTAAAACTGCAGTTTTCGACAGTTGAATTATCCGCTTCAACAGACACTCCGACTCCTGCATTTATTCCCTGTATCATGGAATTATTGCAGTTCAAGGTTATGTTTGTGTTTATTATTCTTATAACAGAGAAAAGGTCTTCTTTTGTGATATTATATGATACATCGTTCAGTATATCATAAGCTTTGTTTGCTTCATTCAGCACGCAGGAAGAATTGGTGTTGTTGATATAATCCATGCAATCAGTAAGTTCTGTGAAATCTCCTCCTGAAGAGTTCACTATGCATTCAGTGCAAGGCGTTGTTGTGAAATTCCCCTGGATCTGGACAGTCTTGTTCGTGCTGTCATTCGCAAACACAGTATAGTTGATATGAGCAGGATAGCTGACATTGACAGGGACCTGAACCTGCCACAATCCTCCGATAAGGCTCATCAGTCCCTGCCAGAGTATATTTCCAGCAGAAGCAACAGTCTGCCAGATGATTATCCACACAGAGCTTATTGACTCGCCCACTTCTGTCGCATTCACCCTTATTGTCAGGTTCTGTCCAGGTTGTATCGGATTTGTCTCATTTATTATCTGCCCTGTAGGGTTTGTCTGGTTTATGAACAGAAGGAAGAGAGTGCTGTTTATCTCTATGCTGATATTCATGTTTGTGCTTATGTTGAATTTGCCTGACACATTTGCGCCAGCCAGATAAGACACATTTATTGTATAATTGTTGTAATGAGTCCTTCCTGATGCAGTCTCCTGATAATCGATGACGTTCTGCTGCGGGATGATGCCTCCTGCTGTAGTGTTGGTCAAGAACTTAAGATTATTGTTCACATCATAGCCGAGCACAGCAGCTCCTGTTATCATTTTCCCATCAGAGTCATTCACCTGTCCGTCAAGGTAATGGAAGAGGTTCAGCTTGGATAATGCGGATGGTGAATTGAAGATCATGGTAGAAGATTATGTCCTGAGTGCCATTCCCATTGAATATGGCATCGTAGAAGCTTGCATTTGCATTCAATCTTATATTTAACCCTGTGCTTGCTGCAGTTGCATGAAGCGCTGTGTAATTGCCCCCCCTTATAACATTGCCATTGTCAGCTTCTAGGAAATATGCAGGAGCATTCTGCCCTCTTGTTACCACCTTGTTATAATTTATGCTGCTGTTGACCACTCCTGAAGTATGCAATCCATAACCAAACTCTCTTGCATTTGTGTCAATACTGTTATTGTCTATGCCAAGATAAGAGCCCCCATAT
>JAPLZS010000056.1 GCA_026394915.1 Candidatus Woesearchaeota archaeon
TAATAAGCCCAAACGGGTTAATATATCTTATGGAAAAGAAGAGATTTAGGACAGAGCCATTCATTCAATAAACTTTAAATACATCGGTTGATATTCTATCGCTATATGCAGATACAAGACATAAACCTGATGCAGGTAGGGACTGTGATAGTTTTCATAGGCATGATTGTGGTGATGATAGGCTCTCTGAAGGCCTCAAAATCCGGCTCCTCAGACACAGGCTCCGGCTCCACTGCAAAGGTTGCAGTAGGAGGATTCATAGGCCCGTTCCCATTCGGCTTTGCAAATGACAAGAACCTTATGTATTTCCTGATAGGCCTCATGGTGCTTGCCATGATTGTGTGGTTTGTGCTGATAAACATGCATAAATGAGATCATATTCAGATAAGATGGGGATTCTGACATTATAAAGAAAAAATTATTAAATAAAGAGCATATTATATAAAAAAAGAGGGATAGTATGTATAAGATAACAAAGGTAAAGGCACGTGAGATTCTGGATTCAAGGGGGAATCCGACTGTTGAGGTCGATGTTTACACAAAGAAATTCTTTGCAAGAGAGCAGGTCCCGAGCGGAGCCTCGACAGGCTCGCATGAGGCAGTCGAACTCAGGGACGGCACAAAGAGGTTCATGGGCAAGGGAGTGCAGATGGCTGTCAATAATGTCCATAAATACATTGCAAAGAAAATAGTTGGAATGGATGTGAGGGACCAGAAAGGCATTGACAATGCGATGATTGAGCTTGACAGCACTCCCAACAAGGCAAGGCTCGGCGCAAATGCAATCCTTGGCGTCAGTCTGGCGTGCGCAAGATGCTCTTCAGTTGCAGAATCAAGGCCATTGTATTCTGTTCTCGGAGGAAAGAATGTGCTTCCGATCCCGTTCATGAACGTCATAAACGGAGGAAAGCACGCAGACAACAGCCTCTCGTTCCAGGAGTTCATGATAGTTCCTAGGGCAAAGACATTTGCAGAAAGCCTGAGGCTCGGCGCAGAGACTTACCAAATGCTGAAGAAAGTCATAAAGAAGAAGTACGGAAATAACTCTACAAATGTCGGAGACGAAGGGGGGTTTGCTCCCAATCTCAGCAGCGAGATAGAGGCAATACATCTCCTGCTTGACACAATAGAATCACTTGGATATCAGAAAGAGATAAGCCTTGCAATAGATGCTGCTTCATCTGAATTCTTCAGGGACGGCCAGTATAATATAGGCGGAAAAGATATAAGTCCTGAGAGGCTTATGGGAATCTATGAATCAATGATAAAGGATTATCCGATAGTGTCTCTTGAGGATCCTTTTGCAGAGGATGATTTCAATTCATGGGAGCAGTTTACAAAGAGAACAGAGATACAGGTCGTAGGAGATGATCTCCTTGCCACGAATCCATTGAGGATAAAGATGGGGATTGACAGGAAGCTCTGCAATGCCCTATTGTTAAAGGTGAATCAGATAGGCACTCTTACAGAGGCTGTCCAGGCTGCAAAGATGGCAATGGACAATGGCTGGCATGTCATGGTGAGCCATAGGTCAGGAGAGACCGCAAGCTCATTCATAGCAGACCTTGCTGTCGGATTGGGGTGCGGCCAGATAAAATCAGGGGCGCCTTGCAGGTCAGAACGTCTTGAGAAATACAATCAATTATTGAGGATAGAGGAAGAGCTTGGAAGCAAAGCGAGGTATGTGAGATGAAAAAATCAAAGGGTTTCATAGTATTGGGCTCAGATCATGCCGGCTTCAGATTGAAGGAAGCGATAAAAGCGCATCTTGTGAAGAAAAGGACAAACATAGTGGATGTTGGAGTCTATTGCGAGCAGCCTGCTGATTATCCTGACATCGCAAAAAGATTGGTGTGGGTGATGAAAAAGAAGGAAGGCAACAAGGGGATGCTGATCTGCGGAACAGGGACAGGGATGTGCATGGCTGCAAACAGATACAAAGGGATAAGGGCGTCTGTCGCCTATGACATTTATTCTGCTGAGATGGCAAGAAGGGATAATGATGCAAATGTGCTTTGTTTGAGAGGAAGGGGGATAGATGCCAAGAAACAGGTCAAGCTTGCTGACATATGGCTCAACACTGCTTTCTCAGGCATAGCAAGGCATTCAAGAAGAATAAGGAAACTGGACAGGTGAACAGATGAAATATGAGATAATACCTTCGTTGCTTTCTGTCGAGAAAAAAGCGCAACATGCGCTTGATATGATAAAAAAAAGTGCCAGGAGCGTGCACATAGACGTGATGGACGGCATATTTGTTGACCAAAAAGCATTCAGCGTGGATAAAGTGATGAATCTCAGGACAGGCCTCAAGAAGACAGTGCATCTCATGGTAGTTGATCCAGAGGGAGAATTCATGGAATACGCTCTCTGGGGCGCAGACACGATCATATTTCACATAGAAGCTGTAAAGAAACCGGCCCTGCTTATTTCAAAGATAAAGAATGAAGAAGTGAAAGCAGGGATATGCCTGAGCCCAAAGACTTCTGTTGAGAAGATAAAGCCTTTCCTTGACAGCATCGATGTTGTGCTTGTGATGACTGTTGAGCCAGGCAAAGGAGGCCAGGAGCTGATGCTTCCTATGCTGGACAAGATAAGAGCCTTGAGGAAACTGAAAAAGAACCTTGACATAGAGGTCGACGGCGGGATCACATTGAAGAACATAAAGCAGGTCAAAGAGGCAGGAGCGAATAGGTTTGTTGTTGGCACAGAGATATTCGGCCAGAAAGACCCCTTGAAAGCGATTGAATTGCTGAAGAAGGAGATTTCCTGACAATTTTCTATATATAAACTGTGCAACATATTGGACAGAAACATTTATATATCTGTTCTGCACAACCTATTTAACAATGAAATTTGAAGTGCATAAAACGGCTGCAGAGGAGTATTTCAGGATTGCAGAAGATATTGATAGCAGGCGTTCAAAGGAAAATGATGATATAAAAAAGACTGCGTTGATGGTTGTCGCTGCTCA
>JAPLZS010000101.1 GCA_026394915.1 Candidatus Woesearchaeota archaeon
CTGGTAAAGAAGGATGTCACAGTAGCATTGAACGGCGCAGGAGGGGATGAGATATTCGGAGGCTACCAGCATTTTGAATTCCTGAAGCACAGGGAGAAATTCAACAGGATACCTGGTGTTGTGAAGAAAAGCCTTCTGCCGTTTGCAATAAGGGCAACTCCGAACTTCATAGTCGACAGGTTCTCAAAATTCCTTTCAGCATTCGGAGAGAAAGGAGCAGAGAAATTCTCTGATTTCATCAATTCATCAGAGAACAAGAGCAAGTTCTATCTTGCGATAATGTCTGTCATGGACGAGCAGGAGAGAAAAGCCCTTTTCAGCAAAGCAGGTATTGATGTGAGCCTTGTTGAGCAGTACAAAGAGAAGTATTTCAACACAAAGCATGCTTATATGGATGAAGTCATGTACATGGAGGCGAACCATTTCCTTGTAGATGATGTGTTCATGCATGTTGACAAGACCACAATGGCGTTTGCAATAGAATCAAGGGTGCCGATCTGCGATTATAATGTTGTGAACCTGGCTTTCCAGATACCCTGGGAGATGAAGCTAAAAGGGCAGGGAGGAAAATACATATTCAAGAAAGCAATGCAGCCTTATCTTCCCAAATCAGTATTGACAAGGAAAAAGCAGGGATTCTTTGTTCCTATAGACAGATGGATAGAGCATGACATAAAAGATTCAGTGGCTTCGCTGCTTTCTGAACAGGAGATTGCAAAGCATGGCCTCTTCAACCATTATCAGATCCAGAAGATGTTTGACGGATTCGACAAGTCAAAGATGTACTATGCAAGGCAGATGTGGACTCTTATGAACTTCGAGCTCTGGCATAAGATGTTTATACAGGACATAGCTCCAGAGAAGATAAAACTGTGAAGCTTATTATTTGCTGATTCTTATTGTCTTGCAGGAACAAACCGTGTTCCTACAACATATCCATTCAATATTGCCTCAAGAACCTTATATTTTCTTTCTTTTACAAGGCCATCCTGGAATCTGGCATCATGATTGCAGTATTGGCCATTTGCTATTACAACGTAAACGCCATGCATTGCTGCTTCTTTTGCAGCTTCAATCTTTGATATCATTCCGCCTCTGCTTCTTTTTGAAGTCGTGAAAAATATCTGCTCTTCAAGATTTTCAGGATCTTCTATTATCCTTATCGGAGTGAAAAGGTTATCTTTGCATGACTCTTTTGTGTATATTCCGTCTGTGTTCGATAAGATCACCAAAAGAACTTTATGATTATCCTCGCTCATCTGGCTTGCTATCAGGCTGGCAAGGCCATCATTGTCCCTGAAGACCCTTTCTCCTTTCAGCATAATATCAATCTCTTCTATGCTTCTCCTGTCATCTTCATTTATTATAGGTATTATTTTTCTATCAAGCATACTGTCATAACCATCAAAAAGTTTTCTTCTTCTCTGGAAATCCTTCAAATCATCATGAGTAACAAGCGATTCGCGTGTTCTGTCACGTAAGTGGTGCTGCCAAAGCGTATAAAGCAGGTATTGCCCATGGCTTGCATCTATCACCTTCTGTTCAGGCAGATCTTTTTCTTCCTCAGGTATTCTTTCACCTATACTTAA
>JAPLZS010000019.1:0-4927 GCA_026394915.1 Candidatus Woesearchaeota archaeon
ATGGAAGTCTCAGGGGCAGGCCTGAGCATGCTTAATGATCTCGGCAGCAGGGTGCAGCTCTGCAATGAGAACTCAAAAGACAGCGGAGAGATAACAATAAGGGTCCAGGATGAGCTTGACAGGCCTGTCGAGAATGCGCAGATACTGTTCTCAGTAGGCGATGTCACATGCCTGATGGGGATTACAGAGAAGAAAGGCGATGTCGCAGAGTTCAAGGGCAGGTTCCCATCCGGAGCAATCGGCTCATTGCTGATCCAGAACCCGGATTATGAGACATACTCCAAGAAGTTCTTCAATCCAAAGAGCGATGCCCAGGATCTCGGCACAATAACGCTCAAGGGATATGCAGTCAAGAACGTCTCTGCAAGAGAGATAGACATCAACAAGATTCTCGGAGATGATGGATATGGATGGCAGCTCAATCCTGCAAAGAAGGATCTAGGCTCAAATGACCATGTTGTCGTAGTCCTTGAGAGGATACTAGATGACCCCTCGCAGGAAGAGGTGACTGCAGCAGCAGACATAAGAGGCGCAGAGAGCAAAGAGATCAGGCTGCTGCCGGGAAAATACAAGATGAGCGTCACTTTCATAAAAGAAAACACCAGCATAGTGATACCCAAGGAAGAGATCTGCGGAGATGACAGCGGCGGGCTTGCAGCACTTTTAGGGGAAGATGAATGCGAGGATGTAGGGCCCACAACCATAAGCAACAATGCTCCATTCACAACACAGTATAATCTTAAGGTTGAGTTCGCAGATTCCTTATATCAGAAGAACCAGATAGTCTTCACAGGCCTGAATTTCAATCTTGCAGACGCTGACAACAAGGTGCATGATGATCTCAGCGAATGGTCAAAAGCATCCAAATATGTGACGCAATCGCCAGACCTTTTCATGCCTGTGTTCGTGAGCATAGGATGAAACATGACAGTGCGATCAAATAAAAATTTATATACTTTCATCAACCTTAATATATAACATCAACGCAATAACGCATAACAGCAAAAAAGTATGCAGAAGGATGAACAATGGAAAATCTCAATGACAGGATTCTGAAATCAATGGCAATATTGATGAGCTGTCTTGTCATAACTATCCCTTTCTATGTCGCTGATGTCTTTGCAGTCACAGGGACAGTGAACATAGTGAGCATAAAAGGCAAAGAAGGCGCAGAAGGGTCAAGGACAGCAGATAACAGCTACGTTGATGTCATTGCAGATGTGATTGCCACAAGCGCCAATACTCCCCAGAACACCCATCTCAAATATTACGGAGTGCAGGGATTTGAGACATTCTCAAGATGCGACATTGTCGAACAGCCATATGGATATAACTGCTCATACAGGTCATCATCAGGATTGATGTACCCTAACATCTACACTTTCTATGTGTGCCTTGCAGGATGCTGCTCAGCTGATTGCAATTCATGCACAGAATCAAGGTGCAGGGCGCAGGCAAACATTTACGTCGATGGATATCCTCCTGAAATAAAATCCTTTGATATAGACAAGGTCAATACCACTGGAAAAGACATCACGATGACGTACAGCATCGAGGACAAGATGTGCACGCAGTCAGCATGCGCAGGAAAATGCTCTGGATTGAAGAAAGTAGAGGTGATTGATCAGAATACATCGACAATCCTGGCAACGCAGGATCTCAGCACAAAAGACTGCGCAAAGCAGGGAACAGTCAACTTCTCGATAACCCAGTCAAACGGCCCGAGGCAGATCTGCATAAAGGCGTATGATATGCTGGATCAGGCAAGCAGCCTTAGTTCTTCATCATGCAAGAGGGTCAACAAGGACAGCTCAGGCCCGTCGATAAAAGTTGCTGATATCTTTGATTCAAGCGGAACAAGCCCTCTCAGGTATGTCAAGGGAGGAGGGACAGATGCAAAATTCCTTGTCAAGATAGTGTCATCAAAATATTTTGGACTGAGCAAGGCAACAGCAGACCTCACTGGATTCAATCTTGGGGAAGTCGATCTTTCATGCACAGGCTCTTCAGGGAATTATACCTGCGAGAAGCCCTTCAATCTCCAGCTTTCATCTTCAACTACATCAGATGTCCTGGTAACTATCACGGATGCAGCAGGGACAGAATCGACAACAACATCCAGCATCACCATAGAGATGGACACATCTGCGCCTGTTGTCAAGGCAATACTCACATCTTATAATTCCAACAATACAGGATATTTTGGAGTTGGAGTGAATAACATTACTGCTGTGATAGAGGATACAGGAGCAGGGCTTGGCGGAAGCCATGTGACAATAACTCCTGCAGGACAGGAGCAGAAAAACGCAGTATTATGTTCATATTGTATTATAGGAGAGTACTGGTTCTGCAGCATATATAACATAACTATAAATGCAGACACTGCAGTCACAGTGAAAGGGACAGATGATTCAGGCAATGTAATGACTCCATTCACAAGGGTCGTAAAATATGATAATGTCAAGCCGAACATACTCAATGTCACTATAAGGAACATCGCAAACACAGGGACAAGCCAGGGAATGCCTTATTTCATGGTCGGAGATGATGTGTTTGTCAGGGCATTGATAGAAGAAGACAGCGGAATGAAGGATGATTCAGGCAGTTTCAATGCATTTGCATATTTTGAGGGGTTTGCGACAGCAGGATGGACAAAGGCAGCTGACTGCTCTCATGCAGACAAGATAAATACGGCAAATGGAAAGAAATTATGGAACTGTGCCTGGGAAGTCCTCAATGTCCAGAGCGGAAAGGTGAAGATCAGGTTCAATGAGACTGATATCACAGGCAATAAAGACGCATCAAGATCAACAAAATCTTCAGCATTCACGTCATTCTTCATAGAATATTATAATGCAGCGACAGACAGCTTCATCACTCTGCCTGAATCAGAGGTCGAGGTCTATTTCCAGGAGACAAACGAGACTCCTGATTATTGGACTGCATCAATTGCAGATCATTTCCCTAACAAAGTGGATTCAAAGACAGCAGCGCTTGTCGCCCATGATGTATGGTTCAAGCTTCTCCTTTCGCCTAATGTGGATGATGTTAGCATTGTTAGCGTCACGCTTGAGAAATGCGAGAATCCGTCTGATCATAACTCCACAGATTACAGCAGCTATGCAGATCCGAAGAAGACAACTCTGGTGAATCCTTCAATAGATTCGCTAAATCCCTGGATAAGGATAGGCCTGAACAGGGGCACAATAAAACAGGGCAGCCTGAGATTCAACTGCACGATGAACATAGTCTCCCTGAAGAAAGGGAAACTGTCTCAGATAGAGAAGGAGAATCTTGTGCTCAGCACAGCTGTCATAAAGCAGGATGACATCGCAGACAGCGTGAATGACGAGATAGACAGCGTGAAGAACGGATGGATAATACAGGCCACAAACGGATGGGTGCCTCAGCTGGCAAAGGTGTTTGACATAGCGAACCAGCTCTGCAGCATGATGTATGCTTTACAGAGCATGCTGAGCGCTCTTGGCGCCATTCACCTCGCAGCAGCATGGACAGAAGGCATTCCTGCGCTTAAAGGCATTGGCGCAGCAACAGAGACTATATCAAAGGTTGCCGAGAAGCTGCATTCAGGGATGTGGTCAAAGGTATACAGGGTCTGCGATTATATTTCATGCAGGACATCATACTGCGATCCTAAAAATACCAAGGCAGCAGGGGGATCAGGTAATCCATCTAGCAAGCTATGCGCAGCTTATGGGCTGAGCCTTAACAATTGGGGCAAGAATTTGGCAGGAGGAACAGATCCAACAACCGGAAAAGACACACCTAATGCATTTGGTACAGCAATGACAAAACTCGCTAAAGCTGATTTCATAAGCGGACTGAAGCCTGAATGCGCAGGGCCGAGCAAAGACCTGAATTCTGAAAAATGCCAGCCAAACCTTGATAACCTGATATCAGCAGATCCAAAATCCTCTTTATGGGGCAGCATAAGGACCTTATGCATTCCAGGAATAATCATGAACATGAACAAGGCAAGGGAGATAGAATGCAATTATCTGTATTGCCTAAACAAAGATGTTGCCATGGGAATACCAATATATGCATGCACTTCTGTGAGGAGCTATTCATGGTGCATGTTCTTTTGGGGAGAGCTCTTCCAGATACTTCCATTCACAGCATTCTTAAAGAGCTTTTTGCAGCAGATAAAAGGGATATTTGAGAATCCGCAGCAATTGATATTCGGAGCTGCAGCACATTATATATGCAATCTGGATAACTGGGGATTGAATGCAGTGTGCAGGCTGACTCAGGCATACCAGTCATTCCAGGAGCTTGACTCGATATACAAGCAGATGTCAGAGAACAAGGATTATTTCAGCTTTGACACAGATATGTGCGACAAGGCGCTTGAAGAGGATAAAAAATGAAGAAAAGCAGATCAATAATGATACTATTGTCTTTGCTGATAATAATGTCAGTCAGCAGTTCTGTTTATGCACTGGCTACTGTAAGTGGCCCTCTTAGTAATGCAACAGGAGGTGATATTAATTCACCAGCAAGTCCTTCTGCCTCCACTCCAACTGCTTCTGCTGCTGCACCAGCAATTCCTGCTCCTGCTCAACCAAAACCAGAACCTCCAAAATATCATGTTAATGATGAAAAGATCATAGTTGCTGGGAACGGGAATGAAATTTATGTCAACACATTCACGCCTAATCCTGATGATAAGGCTGTATTATATGCAGTTGACCCTGAAAATCATTTATATCAACAACAATCAGATAAAACATGGCGGCCTTTGTCTGACGATGAAGCAAAAGCTCTTCCCTGGGCAAACCCAACAAACGCAGATGGCACTCCTAATCCATTATTCAACAAGGATCTTGCTGCGCAGCTCGGAGAGAATCAGAAATATAATGACTGGAGGAACACGTTCCTTGAGAAGATGGATGTCCCATGGATG
>JAPLZS010000019.1:4963-6642 GCA_026394915.1 Candidatus Woesearchaeota archaeon
TGGATGGAGATACTTGTACAGAACAATGTCCTTGACGATAAATTCCTCTTCGGAGATCTCTTCAAGCCATTGCTTGATTTCTACGCAACAAAGTGGGGCGGAGTGTTATCAGGAGACTGGGAGAACAGCATATGCAGGTTCACGACAGATTATGAGAATGCAGCAGGAAACGGCTTTGCATTCACTCCAGGAACAACGCAGCCAGGAGCATGGATTGGCTCTGAAGTCTATATTGTGAGGCATCCTGACATCCTGAATCCTGAGCCTGAGAATGATCTGGTTGAGAAATTCTTCATCACAACCCTTTCTGTGAATGCCAATGGCCTTACAGCAGATGCAGGCGAGGACTGCGTGCAGAGAGTCAAGTTCTATGTGAGCATGGGCGGCAAGAAGCTCGACATAAACGGAGACGGAACATATGATGTCGTTGACCTCAAATGCGATGATTCATATAGCCTCACAGGAGCAAACGCAATAGTCATAAACAGCACAACATATTCATTCAGCAAAGTATGCCTGCATTTCACAGACATAAGCCAGCTTGCAGCCGCCTTCACAGAGCAGCTTGAAGGGGGGAATGAGATATGCAAATCAGTCACTTCAGTGGGAGAATCGCCTGATATCGCTGATTGCGGAGTATATTGCTCAGCAACAGGAACAGAATCAGAGATAGGAGGGATAGACCTCCCTAGCATTGATCTGGGCGGAGGAGCAGGTGCAGAAGGGACTGAAGAAAAGCCAAGCTACAAGCCCACTCCAGGAAAATCAGGCTCACCAGGGCTTGTCTGAGCATATCAATCATAAGATTTATTAAGATTGCATAAATTTTAATAATAGAATACAATCACAAAAATAATATGGCAAAACCAGCAGAATCAAAAAAGAAAGAGAAAGCAAAGAGCTCTCATAGTCATAGCAGCCAGAGCATGAGCCCTGAAGAGAGGAACAGCAAGATCCCAAAGCACATCATGGACGGCATCAGCGAGGTCGAGAGGGCAGAGAAGAGGATTGCCCAGGGCCTCGGCAAATTAGGCTCCAATGTTGAGCATAATATTGAGCATAAACTGGAGCGGATAGACCCCGCCAGAAAAGATAGTTTTGTGAGCAATGAGATAAAGCACATTGAAATAGTCATGCAGAAAGAGCATTTTTTCGCAAGGATCAAGAAAGAGCTTATCGCTTTTTTCCATAGTTTCAAGGAATTTGCTTCGTTGAAGCTGCTTCTTGTATCATGCTTTGACCTTCTGTTCTATCTCATGTTCATAGGGCTTTTTTTGTTGATCTCTTTGATGGTCACAAAAGCAGCAACCCCTCTTGAAGGGATAGACCCTTCATCTCTTGTAGGCGGATCCTCTGCAGATATCTCAAACTATCAGACTCTTATAAGCAATGCAATGATGTATCTGATAATAGGCATAGTGTTTGCTGCATTATCATTCATAGTAAGCTATATCATCTCAAGATCACTGATGTGGACAACTCTTCTCAAGAAGAGCATGACTGCAAAATACTTCGGAAAATTCACATTGCTGAACATCGTCTGGATGCCATTGTGGATAATCCTATTCCTGCTCCTGCTCCTGCCAGTGGACAGCGCATCAAGATCAGGCAGCGTATCTTTCATGATGTGGTATTCGATCATTGTAATCGGCCTTTATCTTCTGATTGTATCATATCTC
>JAPLZS010000135.1 GCA_026394915.1 Candidatus Woesearchaeota archaeon
CAAGAGGGCTTTCTGCAGATTTCAGCGCCTCTTCAAAGTCTATTCTTGCTAAATCTATCTTGCCTCTCTTTGCATCCTGTGAATCCTGCGGGCTTATAGACATCCTTGTTGCATCAGAGATGTAGGTAGATGTAAGTGACTTAACATCTTTCTTTAATGCATCATCAAGCGTATTCTGGGTTGCGTATTTATTCAGAATTTCCCCATAAGCCGTGATTGCAGCATAAGAATCCTTTGCCTTGACTCTATAAATATAGAAAGCTTCCTCGAATTCATTCCAGATATTCTGCAATAATGAGTCTATATGTTCCATTTTTACCGGCCTAATTTGTTTTTTATTTTAAGTTCTTTGAATATATATAAATCTTTCTATTTTTACTATATTGGAGTGATAAAATTATTAAAATCCTCCTTTGTCTGCGAACATGAAATTGGGGCTAAAATGATAATTTAACAGGAACAGTCATGCCACGATGATCATAATCTTTCAGTGCGCCTTCCTGCTGCCATGTTCCATCCCTGACCATCTGAGTAAGGTCTGATAATTCCTGTTTATTCAAGGAATTTATCTTCTCTTGGCCTCTTGATCTTTGGATGAGTTCGATTATATGAACAGGAAGTATTCCCCATGCCAGGATTTCCATTCATAGCAGAATAACCGCAGATCCTGCTCAGGAAATTATGGATCAGTGCTGGATGCGAAAAAGGATCTTCTATGCCTAATGCCCGGATATCTTGGATTGCTCTTGAAATATCAATCTTTACGGCCTCTTTTCCATGCATCTGGATGTAAGAATTGCTGCCTTTGCCCTCAAATCTGATGGATATATCTCCTTTTGTCCCATAAATCTTGATCTCTTCACCCCTGATATTATCTGAAGGCGAACCATCCATGACAGTGAATACGTTTCTCCCTTCTGAATCAATCATGAGGTAGCTGGCATCTACATCAATTCCTCTCTCATTGTATCTTGTTCCGATATGCCTGACTTCTTTTGGATTAAAACCTAAGTCAGTAAACAAGAAATGACTGTAATGAGGGCTATGATCTGCAATAAGACCTGAAGCTGGATGTGCTGGGTCCTGCCTGAAATTAAAACGCACCTATTGGCGCCAATTGTAATATCTACGCCATTCTGTTTAGCTAAGCTATTCAATTTTATTGCATCTTCAACAGAGACTGTGAATGGTTTTTCAACATAAACTGATTTTCCAGAGTTCAGAACTGATTCTGATATTTCAAAATGAGTATCAGGAGGAGTTACAACTACTCCTGCATCAAATGATGGATCAGAAGAGATGAATGAATCTAATGATGAAAAGCCTTGCGGAGAAACGCCTCTGTTATCTTTGTAAACTCCTGCTGATCTTTCCCTGTTCTCAAGAGAAGGGTCTATCAAATATGCAATCACCACGTTATTCCATTTGCTTATCTCTCTTATATGATTCTGTGCAAATCCGCCGCAGCCAAACAAAGCAATTTTCTTTGGTTCCATTTATTTCGCCTCTACAAAACTCTTTATCGCCATCTCAACAGCGTGGCTCTTGCTCCTCAGGTCTCCTCTGCTCTGCCTCATCTTCTCGAACAGCGCAAGGATTGTCTCCTCGTCCAGCGTGATGCTCATTCGGTGTTTCATTTTATCGTGAATAATCAATCCTTCCGTAATCTACAATATTATTATTGATCTCGAAAGGGTTGTTGTTTGGATCATAGCCTATCTCAGGAGTCCTGAATGGGTCTTCATGCTGCATTTCAGAGGGAAGCTCTTCATGTTGCTGTCTCCTTTTCCTTTTTCTTTCATTGTCCCATTCTATGATGTGCGGAGGAATCCAAGGTAAATTATCTGGAACTTCGATTCTTCTTTTTTGTCCTTTTTCTGCTGACATTTTGAACCACTTCGCATATATAGGGCATAGAGTATTACTCATATTTAAACCTTTTGTTTTATCACTACTATAAAGTGATATAATAAGATAGAAATATAGGTAAACCATCAAAAATCCAGCGACATGGCTCAAACCCTTAAATTATGGGTTTATAGCCCGTATAAACCCATTTTGCAAACAAAAGATTTATATAGAAAAGCATCTTATTTTCTGATGGAAAAAGTGCCTCCAGAAGGCGTATAAAGCCATTATTTTGGGTTTATACATGGTCTAAGAAAACCGAAGAAAAGGATAAGATATGGCAGAAGAAACAGAAGCAAAAGAAAGGCCAGAGAAGACCCCTGAACAGAAGAAGGAAATAAAAAGAGAGAGTTATACAGCTGATTCTATACAGGTCCTTGGAGGGATAGAGGCAGTCAGGAAAAGGCCTGCAATGTACATAGGATCGACAGGGGTTGACGGCCTGCATCATCTTGTCTATGAGGTCGTGGACAATTCTGTTGATGAGGCATTGGCAGGATACTGCACAAAGATAATTGTTATGATCAACAAGGACGGCTCTGTAACAGTGATTGACAATGGAAGAGGAATTCCGGTAGAGAAGCATCCAAAATATGACATCTCTGCTCTTGAAGTCGTGATGACAAAGCTGCATGCAGGAGGAAAATTCTCAGGGAAGACTTACAAAGTGTCAGGAGGACTGCATGGAGTCGGAATCTCCGTAGTAAATGCATTATCCAAGAAAGTCTCTGTCACAGTTAAGAGAGATGGTCATGTCTATTACCAGGAATATTCTCTTGGAGCGCCATTGATCCCTCTGCAGAAAGGAGAAGCAACAACAGAGACAGGGGCAGAGGTGACTTTCTGGCCTGATCCAGAGATATTCGAGACAGTCGAATTCCATTTTGATATACTTTCTGCAAGGCTGAGAGAGCTTGCTTTCCTGAACAAAGGACTGATGATAATCCTGAAAGACGAGAGAGATGGAAAAGAGGCAGAGTTCTATTATGAAGGCGGGATAAAATCATTTGTCGAGTTCCTCAACAAGAACAAGATCCCTCTGCACAATGTCATCTATTTCCAGAAAGAGAGGGAAGATCTAAGCCTGGAGATAGCCATGGCTTACAATGACGGTTATCAGGAGAATGTATTCTCGTTTGCAAACAGCATAAACACAAGAGAGGGAGGGACTCATCTAATCGGATTCAAGACAGCGCTCACAAGAGTGCTCAACAAGTATGCGGAAGACAAGCATCTTCTTGACGGCGCAAAGATCTCAAGCGAAGATACAAGAGAGGGATTAGGTGCGGTGATCTCTGTCAAATTAGCAAACCCTCAATTTGAAGGGCAAACAAAGACAAAACTCGGGAATTCAGATGTGAAAGGAATCGTTGATTCGCTTGTGAGCTCAGGGCTTGGCTCATTCCTCGAGGAGAATCCTGCAATAGGAAGGCTCATGATCCAAAAGGTGGTCACTGCTGCAAAAGCAAGGGAAGCTGCCAGAAAAGCAAGAGAATTGACAAGAAGGAAATCTGTGTTTGATGGAGCAGGCCTACCTGGAAAGCTTGCAGACTGCTCAAATGATGATCCTGCAAAATGCGAGCTGTTCATTGTGGAGGGAGATTCTGCAGGGGGCTGCTTTTCAGGAGATACCAAGATAGCGCTTGCCGACGGAAGAAATATCTCATTTATAGAACTTATTGAAGAGCAGAATCAAGGCAAAGAGCACTTCTGCTACACAATCCTTGACAATGGAAAGATAGGCATACAAAAGATAATAAATCCAAGAATGACAAAAGCAGATGCAGAAGTGATAAAGATAATTCTTGACAATGACAAAGAGATTGTATGCACACCAGACCATCTTTTCATAATCAGGGATGGAACATACAAACATGCAGAAGAACTCAAAAAGAGCGATTCCATAATGCCATTGAAACGCCAGATATCGCACAAAGGAAGAAAAATAACAATTGAAGGATATGAGATGGTCTTTGACCCAAAAGAGAATAGGTGGGTATTCACTCATGTTCTGGCAGATGAATACAACCTGAGAGAAGGAATCTATAACGAGATGAATGGGGCCCATAGGCACCATAAAGATTTCAATAAGCTCAACAATAGCCCTGCAAACATATGCAGGCTGACAAAAGAGGAGCACCTTGCATTGCATTCTCTTCTTGCAAAGGAGAATCTTCAGAGAGAGGATGTTCTTGAGAAATTAAGGATAATAA
>JAPLZS010000026.1:0-7237 GCA_026394915.1 Candidatus Woesearchaeota archaeon
CGCTGACTGCTGTTGTTATACCGCTAACGATTACAGGAATATGCTTGTCTATTATTGTGTTATCACCTAACTGGCCAAAATCATTATACCCCCAGCATTTGACAGTGTGATCTGAAAGCACAGCGCAAGTATGTTTATAACTAGTTGATACATTGATTGCATTTGTTATACCGCTGACGCTTACAGGAGTAAGACTATTTGTTGTTGTGCCATCACCTAACTGGCCATTATCATTATATCCCCAGCATTTGACAGTGTGATCTGAAAGCACAGCGCAAGTATGTTCAAGACCAGCTGATACGCTGACTGCTGTTGTTATACCACCGCTGACGCTTACAGGAGTATGCCTGTCTGTTGTTGTGCCATCGCCTAATTGGCCATAATAATTATATCCCCAACTTTTTAGCGATCCAGATTGTGCCAATGCTATCTGACCTAACAAAATAAACATGATTATGACAACCATCCACATCCCTGCTTTTTTTGGATTTATCATGGTGCTGCTGCCTTATAAGTCTCCCCGCATTTATGCCCGTTTATCTCTGCGCCTGATGAGCCTGCGCCGCCTATGCCGTTGACAAACACAGGCTCTCCTGTTGCTGGATCCTTTGAAACTTCCACAGGTATCAGATTCCCGTTGCTGTCCTCGATATAGATGCAGAAGTCTCCTGTCAGGCCGAGCGTGGTCTTNNCAGTGATGAACTGCTCGACTTTTGTGGGCTCGAGCTTGTTGTCCTCGAGTATTGTCTGGTCTGTCCTGCCTGTCAATGCTTTTGTGATCATCTCTGCATTCTTTGAGAGCCGTTTGCCTTTCTCTGGCTCTGACATGCTTGAAAGTATTCCGAAGAATAATATGAGAATGACCATGAAGACGAATACTGCCATGAGTATGTCGACGGACCATGTCTGGGCTTTTATGCTGGATTGTATGATGTCGCCTCTTTTATCGCCTTTTTGCTGAAAATAGGCATTTTTGTTTATAAATATTGCGATTATATGCCTGAACAGGGCATCTCCAGAAAATAATCTAATCTTCTGGTTTCTCTGAATAGTTTACGCTAAATGTCTTCTTGATAGGATAATATGCCTCATTTTTTCTATCGCTGCTGTCCTGCAGGTCAAAGTCAATAGAATATTCTCTCTCTTTTATCATGTCTGATGCAATCTGCTCCTGTGTCCTTGCTTCATTGAATATTATGAAATGATCCATCACAGCATCTGCTTCATATCCGGTGTTATACAAAGAGCTGCCTATTGCAAAGCTGGGTGATAAAGAGGATAGCGCAGGGACAGAGTTGCGGCTGTTTTTCTGTGTGGAATTTATGTAAAGCGCAATCTCTCCTTTTGCAGAGTCCCATGTTGCTGCAATGAAATACCAGGATCCTGCATTCCAGAAAGTGTTGATAGGCACGGATACAGGATAAGATGTGCCTAGATGGTATACTGAGAAATAAAGCTTGTTTCCTGCCTTCAGCAGGCTGATCCTCTGGCTGCCTTCTGTTCCCTCATCAAAAAGATAGTATGTGCCAGCATCATAGCTGTCCCATGTTGTGTTTATCCAAAATTCTATTGTTCCCTTGCTCAAATCGATATTTCCGGATGCAGGATACAATAATTCGTCGCCTAATCCAATCTCAACGCCGTTTGAGAATCTTCCTTTCACAGATGCAGGGCTGCCGCCTCCGATTGTTGCTGTTCTGCTGCCGCTTGCCTGCTCTGCGTCAAATGAAAGCGGATTATCAAATCTGTTGTAGAACAGCATGTTCTGGGGATTGTATATCACAGATGCATTGCGGTCAATGAAGTCATCCTGAACAGTGAAATGGACGTTGAGGATGCCGCTTTCTGGATTATATTCGACATTTGAATCGTCAATTGCTGACTTGGTTATATTCTCATTTCCTGCTGTGCTGTTGATGATTATGTTTGCCTTGTCCAGTCCAGAAGGTTCGTCTATAGTTGCTTGAATTGTGAATTCTGTGCCAAGATATATCTTCTCAGGAGTTATAGTTATATCCTCTGATCTGATAAAAGGCGGTGTTATGTCCTCTGTTGTGGTGAATGTCATTGGCGCGCTTGATGCCTTGCCTTCTTTTGAATCTATTATTGTGACATTGAAGCAGTAAGTGGTCGCTGATTTCAGGCCTGCCAATGTGACCTGCGCAGGGAATGTGTAGTAAGGCCCGAATTCCTGAGAGCCTGTAAAGGTTGTGCTCGCATAACATTCAGAAGGAGTATCCACCTGCGCATAATAAACAACAACACTGCTCAGCCTCTCATTTGATGAGAAAGATATTGTCGCGCCTCTCTCAAGCTGCGGCAGATCTACTGCCGGGCCAGCAGTGAATTTAGGAGGTATATTGCATGGGTCGATTGCAACGCAGCCTATTGTGGGGATCCTGGGGTTTGCCAATTGTGTGGTATTTCCGCAATGATCAACAACAAAATCATCTTCAAGAACGCCGTCATTTATCTCTGGAGGATATGAACTCTCATTGCAGTGCGAGTCATAGAATCCTGAATTGCAGTAGCACGTCCCTCCTAAGCAGTATGAATCTGCGCCTGCATCAAGCCATCTGCATGGATCAGAGCTTGTTATGAATATCTCCCCCAATGATTTGATTATTGCGTTCTTTCCTTTATAAATCGTTGTGTCTGGATTTATTGCGCCTGGCAGGAATGACTCATATATTTTTCCATTGTATAATATCATCAGAGTGTTCTCATTGCGGAGGCCAAGAGTGTAATTCTTTCCGTCCAGTGTCTCTGGCAGATAAAAGCTTCTCTGGTAGCCGTCCATTGATGTCGCGGCAAGCTGGATCTCTGTCTTTATTACATCCATGATGTCCTGAACCTGCCTTGTGTTTAGTATCTCCTGAAAATCTATCATCTTTGTGCCTATCACTGCCGCAAACCCGACAAAGAACAGGAACATGAATCCGGCAAGTATGATAAATTCCATTGATGACTGGGATTTGGATTTCATTGATTTGAGCTATCCTTTTCAACATTTCTCTATGTTTACGGCGCCTGTGCCTGGCTCAAGGCTGAATCTGAAGCACGACTCAGGATCTGAGTAATCTTTGAGCAGATAGAGGACATCCGTAAGCGGATAATATGAATGGAATGATATAGGGATTGTAATCTCCTCTGGAGGGGTTTTGGTTTTATCAAGTTCTCCAGTGTCTATCATGAATGACACTGAATTGCTTGTCAGGTCAAGATATGTCATCTTTATGGATGTGGTGATCTCTTTTGTTGTTGATGAAGAAACCCTATAATTGCTTGCATCAACAGTAATGGTTGCAGGATTTATGCTGCTTATGATAGAGTCAGTAAAGCTGTTCGCTGATGATGCATCGCCAAAGAACCAATTATCAAGAGGATGTTCTGGAGCAGCCTCAATGGCTGGCTCGGATATATATGCAGATGCCCTTAATGTATTGTCTGAATTATAAACTGCAAGCACATAATAATATTCTCCTGCAATGCCTGAGGGACATAATGTTGGATAGCAGTCATCATAAGACAATCTTTTTATCTTAAGATTGTATGCTTCATTCTGATTAAAAGAATTTGTGCTTCCTGGATTGGGCGTTAAGAGTTCGCCAAGTTTATTAAAGATTATAGCATTGCCTGCTGAATCCATCTCTATTGAAAGTGTCTTTGTAACAGCATCGATGTCTCCTTCTGCTGTCTTTGTCACGCTGCCGATGAAGAAATCAACTGTTCCAGTTAAACTTCTGACATTTATATCAGCAGATATATCAACGTTAGATATGGGGGCAGTGATGTATGCGAACTCATTCTCTGAGGTTTCCTTTATTTCATAAGTTCCTCCGCCGTCTGTCACCAATGCTCTCTGCCCATAGACAATCTCTGCACCAGCCATCAGCTCCTTGAATATTGAATATGCGCTGTATCTCAATATCGCAGTCTCCTTGTCGCCTGTGTAAAGCACAACATGGTCCTTCTCTGCCTCTATCTTGAGGTTCTTCCTTCCTTTTGTGAAATCATCCGGAATAAGGTAAGATATTAAGTTCACATTCGCGAATGTCGTCACTTCTTTTGGATTTGAAGGATCTCCAATCCTGAATACGATTGTCTTGTCGCCGGTCACATCCATGTCATACACTCCGTCCGGCATGTCAAACCTGAGCGTTGTCCTTGAACTCTGCCGTGTTCGCTATGTCTGTTCCGATCTTGCCGACCTTTGAATCTGTGACATCCTTGTTCAGGTCAGAAGTGTACTGATAAAGGATGTATATCATCGGAACAAGTATCACAAAGGCAATGCCTGCAACCATGAGATACTCCATTGAGGCCTGAGATTTATTGCTGCGATGCTTAGTATGGCAATTAGAACTTACAGTACCTCTTTTTTCGTTCATTTTACATATAATTGGCTTGTTTTATATATAAATGTTGCGGGAGAAAAAAAGAAATAAATCAAAAATCAAGGCTGTTGTGATAACTTAGATGAATCAAAATCTTTTATAGTGCTGATCTCGCTTAATGAAAGAGCTCTATTATAAATCCTTACTTCATCAAGTCTGCCATCCCAAGCCCACCCTGTCGACGAACCAGTAGCATATCCAATAGAGTCTATCACAAGATTACTGTTTGCCATGTTGCCTGACGAGTAATATGCTCCGTCAATATATAATTTGATGCTGGAAGTTATAGCTCCATCGCAGACAACAACAGCATGATGCCAGTTATTATTAAGGTTGTATGAAGCAGCGTTAAGGGTTATTTGTGTGTTTACGTGATTATAAAAATTCAGAAAGCTAGTGCCAGCATTTACATGAAGAAAACGATCAGTTTGAGCATTTGCTCCCATAGATATCTTAGTAGTTGAACGTTGATAGAACCAATAAGCCACTGTCCAAGGAGTGTTATCTGGGATATTTATTATAGGGATAGATATCCTCGGCCCAGATGAGCCTGAAAAATCATAAGCTGCACCATATTTTCCTCCGCTGCCTGTTGTGAGAACAGCTCCTAATAATGCTGTTCCGTCCCTGCTATTTCCGCTGTAATCTTTTGCATTCCAATTCATAGGGTAGAATGCCAGCAAACCGCTGACTTTACAGTTTGCAGCACATATTACGCCAGGCAAAGATGTTCCGTCACATTCTTCACCATGGCCTGGGAAGTTCTGTATGATTCCATCACCGCAGATCTCTACCACACATGCAGCAGTGCATCCATCTCCTGAACCAGTATTTCCATCATCGCACCCTTCGCTTGGGGCAACAAAACCATCACCGCACACAGCAGTAGCACTGCAGCCTGAGGTATCAACTGAGCAGTCTTGGAAACATGCTAAACTGCCGCCTTCAAATCCATTATCAAGGCATGTCTTGCCTCCGAAGTCAGTGCTGTCGCATTGTTCTCCAGGATCAATATCTCCATCGTTGCAGCCCGCAGGAGGGCTTCCTGCTCCTGCTTCCTTGACATCAGCACTGATCTGACCTGAGATTATATGAGTAAGACCAGTTGCTTCACTTCCTTTGAAGTATATGAGATCAAGTTCAGCACTCACTTTCTTTTTAGACTCAAAATGACATCCATATAACTCAATTTTGCCGGTCTCTCCTGGCTTAAGAGTTACTGCTGGAGAGAAAACGAGAATATCTCCAACGATATCTCCACCATTGCAGCCGCTGTTCTTAACCCCTGTAAAGGTTACTGGATCTCCAAGACCATTCATGAGAGTCAAAGTCATCTTATTGCTTGTCACCTCAAAATCGATACATTTGCCTATGCCTGGGCCGAAGTTGCATGTTTCAGGCAGCAGCTTTGAAGGATCAAGAACTTTGAAATATGTCAATGCTCCGAAAACAACAAGCACAGCAACTATTGCCCAGCCATAAGTGAGAAGGAATTCCATCGCTGCCTGAGACTTCTTATGTGGACTATACATATTATACACTGAATCACCTCTCGGATATAAGACAATCTAATGACAAGGCATATTTAAAGGTTTTGGAAATGCGAAGCATTTCTAAAACTTAAAACACCAGAGTGTTTTTTAGTTATGGAAATCTCGGATTTCCAGAACTTCAAACGCCAGAGCGTTTGTAAGTTTTGAAGAAAAAATTTAATCTCTGCCTGCCTTCTTCTTATCCAGCTTTTTCTTGTTTTCCTCAAGATAAAGGAAATTATCGCTTGAGACTATCTTTTTTCCTGTCTTCTGCTCAATCTCTTTCCTTGTGTTGTGGGCTATTTGCCCTCCTTCATTGGCAGAATCCTTGCATTCATTAAAACCTTTTGAGTCCTTTGCTGTCGTGATATCATTTGTCGCTTTCTCTCCGACCATTGTCAGGATCAGCTCCCAGTCAGTCATATGGTCCCTGAGATTCTGGTTTTTCTTTTTCAGGCTCTTGAATTCCTTGTATTGCTGCACTGTCTTGCCGAATGTTGCTTTGCTGATCTCATTCGTCAGTATTGCAAAGTCTTTCTCCTCAGCTATTCCTCTGCTTTTCCATTCATCAGTCAGCTCCTGCCTTATTGCTATCCCCCTTATACGTTTGTCAATCCAGTCCTTTGGATAGCCTTTTATCTCATAGTATCCTTTTGCCCTGTCCTGCGCAAGCTCGGGGTTCTCAATCTCCTGCACCCTCTCATAGCCCACTTTGGCGAGCCATAATTTGAATGGCTCAGCTTTAGGTGAGGGTATTGACTGGATTATCCTGAATATATTCTTTGTATTTGCGCAGTCTGTCTCTCTTAACTTACCATCCTCTGCAGGCAGTTTCAACTGTACGATTTTATCGTACGGTTCAAATCCTTCATCTGCAAGCTTAGCCTTCAAATCAGACCAATATCTCTTTGGAATAGTGCTCGCTTCCAAGGCATCAACTATATCAATGATTGAAAACCACCACTCCTCACCGTGCCAAATCCTCCTTATCTTCCTGTCCTGGAACACTACCAGGGCATTCTCTTTCTCCTGCTTCATGGTGTTATATAGAGATAGCTATTTTAATATAAATGTTTCTCCCGGACTTGTCTAGTGTCCAGTGAGGGGAAAGCATCAATCCAGCGCCACGGCTCACGACTGATCAGATAAAAAGAAAACATTTATATACTAATAGTAATTAAACTTACCAAATGGTAAGAAAAATTACCAGCATGGATATCATAAGACTTTACCTGAATGATTATGATAGAAGATATTATCTTAGGGAGATGGCTTTAACAGTCAAAAAGCCGCATCAGACCATAAAAA
>JAPLZS010000026.1:7281-14350 GCA_026394915.1 Candidatus Woesearchaeota archaeon
ATGTTGAAAAGCTTGTCGAAGATGGGATATTTACAAAGAATGAGCGGAAGAATATAGTGGAATACGGGCTCAATTTCAGGAAAAGGGAGGTTTATGATTATCTTGTGATTGCAGAGAAGCAGAAGATGATGGGCTGCCTGAATAAGGACATGATCATTAAAACATTGTTTGACAAGGTGTCTGCCTTTTTTGATGCAGACACATTCATAATATTCGGCTCTTCTGCTCTTGATGCAAAGAAAGCCTCTGATATAGATCTTTTGATAATAGGCAGGAAAGATGTATCAAAGGCATTAAAAGAATTTGAGGAGATATACAATAAGAGGGTGCATGCCATCAAAATAAGGGATTTGAAGCATATAAAACCTGAATTGATGATAGAGTTGTATAAGAAACACATCATACTGAATGATACAGAAAGGATAATAAGGCTTTTTGGAGGGCTCCATGAGAAAAATAAGCTGGTGTAAATGCCAGGACAGAGGGATAAGGATCATAGAGTCGAATGACAATCTGAGCAGGGAATATTTCAGCAATGCAGAAGAAAGCATGAAAGTGCTCAGGTCAATATGGAATACGCAGTCCATGATGTGGCTTGCGACAACCAAGTATTACATTGAATATTTTGCAGTGTATTCAATACTGATGAAGATAGGGGTGAAGTGCGAGATACATGACTGCACTATATCTCTTTCTGATTTTCTTGAAAGAGAAGGAATACTGGAGAAAGGAACTGCTGCGCTGCTTGAGAATGACAAGGGATTGAGGATAGACAACCAGTATTATCTCAAGAACAGGCCTGTTGATGTGGATATGGGGAAAATGTCCGGATTCCTGCTCTCAATAAGGCAGTCTTTGGAAAAGCTCAATCCAAACAGGATAAAAGAGCTCAGGAAGAAGATTGAATCTCTGTAGGCCTGACTTTATTGCAGTATATATTAGATTATTGCAGCATATATGCATTTTTCCCAGCAAAGCACACTGTCTTGTGATCCCTCCCGAATTCCGAATTCTCCAGAATATATACAGAATTCAGATAAGAATAAACAAAGAATAATAGAATAAAGAAAATAAAAAGAAAAAAAGAAAAAGTTAAAGGTTTACTGGAGTGATATAGATACTTGTCCACTCACTGTGTGGGTTAATGCTGATCCTGGTTTTGTATATACTATTGTAACTTCTTCATTAGTCTTATCACCTGCTGTACCAGCTGTACAAGCAAATGTTAATGTTGCTTTTGCTCCAGAAGTCCAAGCACCTGTGCCTGTAGATGAAACTACTGTAGCACATGAAGTGCCTTTTGCTGTTGCACTACTTACAGTTATAGTATCTCCAAAACCATTTGTCAAGTAAAGGATCATTGGTCCGAATATGCACTTGTCTGGCAACAGCTTCTTAGGGCTTAATACTCCGAAATATGCCAATGCTCCGATGACTACCAGGACCACTAATATTGCCCAGCCATATGTCATCAAGAATTCCATAGCAGCTTGTGCTTTCTTTTTCATTTATTCACCTCATTTATATAAATATATG
This sequence comes from Candidatus Woesearchaeota archaeon, assembly GCA_026394915.1. Taxonomy (GTDB): domain Archaea; phylum Nanobdellota; class Nanobdellia; order Woesearchaeales; family UBA12501; genus WJJV01. Next base: position 8,818 of record JAPLZS010000026.1, read on the forward strand.
TTTTACTCGTTGTTTGCGATTTATGTATATAAATGTTTCGGTTTTCTGGAATTATGAAGCCGGCATATCAAAAAGATGCCGGATTATTTTCTGTATCTTCTCTTTGTTCAGGCTGACATAATTCTTAGGCACCATGAATCCTTCATAGGATATCCGGTTCCTATAATCCCTCATCTGCTGAAGGAATTGCCTTGCTTGTTCGTCAATCATCTTCTCTTTTGCCGCATACTCTATCAATTCCTGATGCGCGCCTTCGCCTTTTATCTTGATCCCTTTGCGCAGCGTAAGAGCCTCAATCAGTTTATGTATGACCTCATAATAATCCAGCAGGGTATTGCTGGGGTATTGCTCCATATCTGTGTTATCCAATCTCTGCAGAGTCACCTCTGCCATTTTCCTCAATGATTCTGACTTCTGTTTATCAGGTCTTATTCTTACGATCATTTATACCCCTCCAGGAAGCCATTCAATACAACACCATTGATTATATTATTCTTCAGCTCTTTGGGATATGAGGTAAAATCATCTTTAAAGTGAAGTTCAATCTTTCTACCAAGCCTTTTTTCAAAACTCTTTAGGTTTAATTCCTCTTTTTTTGACTCAACAAACAGGTCTATATCGCTGGTCTCAATATCTTCTCCCTTTGAATAGCTCCCAAACAAGACGATTGACTTGGGCGTCAGTTTCTCTTCAATAAGGTCTATCAGGCCAGATTCCAGTATTGATGAAAAGTTGTATATCAATTTGTATCTCTTGAATGCCCTATTGTCGCTATTTGCCTTATAGATCGGATATCTCCTTCTGCCTTTTTTCTCTATAGACTCGCTTATCATCCCCAATCTTGTCAGCTCCTTCAGATTCTTTTTGACAGATGTATGAGCCAGCCTGACATTCCTGCTGATATCCATGAGATAATGCCCTTTGTTTGGATTGATGAAAAAGATCTCTGCTGTCTTTGATATACTACTTTTTTGTAACATATATTACATTATTGTAATAGGTGATATATAAATGTTTCGGTTTTCCAGATATTGTGCTGTCGCTTGTTAATTCAAAGCAGAGCTTAATTCTTCTCTTATCTTATCCACTTTTTCCTTGTCAGTGTTCTTTATGATGAGCTTACATTTTATTGAAAACTCCTCTGACTTCCTTACCATATCTTCTGCGTCTTTATAGTATATCTATAATCTTCTGGGTGTTTATGACCTTAATTTTTGCCTGATTCTTCAGCTTTTTATCATCAGACCAGATGATGCTGTCGGGATATGCCAATGCGCAGGCGATAAAGATTGCATCGTCAGGGTCTATCTGTCTTACAATCTCCAATGCTTCCTCTTTATAAGGATGCAGAACATCATTCGGCACAATCATGACTTTTTTGAGTATCAGCTGGAGAAGTTCGTTAAAACTCTTTTCATCCAGCCCTGATTTGTTTAGCAGTTCATCCTTATGTTTTTCCATTTCTTCAAATATGAATTCAGGAAACTGAAAAACGCCGTCATATTCCAGAATAAGCTTTCTGGTGACAGAATCCTTGATCAATGCAGAGAATAAGATATTCGAATCAATGATTATCATCATGCAAGAAACCTCTTTGCGCCGAGAGATTTTATCTTCCTGCTGAATTCCTTGACATCCTTCTCTGTGAGCTTGCTTTTTCCAGCCAGCTTTTCAGCCAGTTTCAGGGTCTCCAGCTTTTCTATAATCGCTCTCCTTGCCACCTCGCTCCATTTTACCTCAGGAAAATGCCTGATCTCTCCATGTATGTCCTCTGGTATTGATAATGTCATGTTTCCCATATATATCACCTCACATAAATATGTGGGCACACATATATAAATGTTTCTATTATAAACCTAAGAATTGTTCATCTCCAGAACAATATGGTCTTCACAATCTTGTCAAACAGAGACATCCTTCTTTTGAGATCCTCGAACCTGCTTATCTTTGCCTTCTCTTCTGCAGTCAGCTCTTTCGGCTTTGGCGCTTCTGGAACAGGCTCAGCAGGCTTCTCTTCGACTGCTTTTTTATCAATCACTTCGATATTCTCTGTCTTTGAAATAGTGAGTGTCTGTCCTCCAACAGTGTAATTCAGCTCAGCAGTCACTGGATATGTGCCTGGCTGCTCAGGGGTGAAATCAATGGCAAGTATCTGGTTGTTCTCCTTTGGCTTGAATTCATTTGCGCTGCCTTCTCCGCTCAGTATAGAGCTCTGCACTTTTATGCTGAGATCTGTTATAGATAGATAAGTGTCTGGATTCTTGATATATATCTTCAGCTGCGACTTGTTCAGGCTGAATATGTCGCCGTGTATGAAATATATCTGAGGATCATTGGTTGCAACAGTCATATTGAGGTATTTCACGACAGGGAATCCAATGCCTCCTGCTGCAGTCGCTTTTATCTGCGTCTTGGCAGGATATTTCACTTTGACTGCTGTCGCAAACTTAAGGTCTTCACCGACAGGTATTGTTCCATTCCAGAATATTGTGTTTCCTGATGTTGAATTGAACTGCGTTGCCTCGATGTTGAGATTGCCAGGAACTTCGATCTTGAGATTTATCTCCTGCTCTGTATCTGCGTTGTTCTCGAACAGGACATATAATCTTGTCTCTTCTCCTGACTCAAGCTCTGTCTTGTCAGCATCAAGGTTCATGTTCCACAATGCCTTTGCATTCATGCCCAGCTTGCTGGTTACCTGTTTTACAGCATCCCCCACTTTATAGGTCAATGTTGCTGTGACAGAGCCGGAATATCTTGATCTTGCCTTTATAGTGTAAGAGAATGATTTTGTATATTCTCCTGGCATTGATCCTGTCCACTTCAGGGTATTTCCATACTGGTCAATGTCATATGTGTTCGTTATCTCAAACTCAGAAGGCACTGTCTCAGTGTATTCCATGCCTGTTGCAGGGTCTGCTCCGCTGTTGACTATGCTTATGGTGACTGTCGCAGTATCTCCTTCCATCATGTCATTGTTGTCTATCTTCCTCTGTATCTGAAGGACAGGCCCTGGCTCGAACACAACGATGTAGAACTCCTGGGTGTCAGAGCCGTGTATGACAACATCTCCCCCTATTGTGTATTTGAAGCTCTTCAGGCAGAAATTCAATTTCCCTATCAGCTTGCAATAATCCTTTTCTATGACAAAAACCCCTTCTTCACCCATCAATATGACTGATGTTGTTGTATCTCCTGCTGCCACGTCAAACTGCTTGCCTCCCACAGTGAATGTCTGCCCCTCTTTCACCCACTGTGCGAATATAGAATTCTCTTCATCGATTGTGCTGGTAACAACGGTCGTGTTAGTGCTGTTTGTATCATTATCCTCATCAGCAAGCGATATATTGGCAAATGCAAATAGCAGTATAAACAATAATGCAAAGAATAGCATCATCTTCAGTTTCTTTGTCTTTTCCATATTGTGCAATGAAGGATATTTTTGTTTATTAATGTTGTGGAAATCCCTGATTTCCAGAACCTCTAAACAAAGAATTGTTTATAGGTTGCGGAAATGATGGCCAGAGCTTCAGAACGCGATGAATGAGAACATGTTCCTCAGGAAGAACATGAATATGCTGAAGTTCACAAGGGACACTATGAGGAATACAGGTATGTATTTTATCCCGCTCTTTATGTCTCCCCTGCTTATAAGGGATATTATTATCGAGGAGAACACTGCGATTATAGCGACGCACATCCTTGCGAAGTTTATGAAATCATCAGGATTTATTGACACAGCAGAGAACTTGATCGGCATGCTGGATACTGCGCCTGAAGACCCCCCTAATTTGCCTGCAAAAGAGCTGACAATGGTCAGGAGCTGGTAAGACAATGCGAATAATCCCGGCGCGATGACAAGGACTATGAATGTTATGAATATGACATAAGAAGTGACAGATGCTGACATCTCTTTCTTGAGCATCTTTGCCTCGTTGATGTCCTCTATGACCTTGTCTATGAGATAGACAATCCTTCCTCCGCTCTTCATCCCCTCTATTATGAGGTCAAATGACCTTCTTAGTATTGGGGAGTCATATTTCTTTGTGAACTCCCTGAGAGCCTCGTCAACATCTTCTCCTGTCATGACTTTTTTTTTCAGGTTTCCAGAAACGAACTGCAGGAACTCAGGAAGTATCTCCTCTATCTCCTTTGTCCTCTTGTATATCCTGAGATCAAGCCAGAAATAGATGATTCCCATCACAAGAAAAGAGAGGGAGATCAGCAGAACAAACACCACAATGAAGGATCCAAGCCCTAAATAAAGAAGGGTGTTCGCAATGCCGATTGACCTGTCCCTCAGAAATCCATATGGCAGATAAAAATAGAATATCAATGCAACAGCAAGGCAGACATAGAACAGGGCTCCGAAGAACCTGTAATTCACTTCTGTTATGCCTGCCTTTAGGAGATAATCCCTGAGATGAGGCCTTATCCTCTCAGGCACCAATGCTTTTCCCCATTCCTCAAGGAAAAAAAGTTTTTGTCTTGTTTTCATTTTTTATTCCCGGCTATGCCCATAATCCTATCATGTCCCATGATCTAATCATATCTCCACCATGGGCCTTATTGACTTGAACAATGATATGAAAAGGAACTGCATGAATGCCAGCAGGAATGCTGCAAAGATGAGGTACCTGAATGATATCTGTATTGACAGGAAGCTTGATATGATTATGAAAAGGGTGACTCCGAGCGCAGGGACGATCACCCCCAACAGCATGTAGAACATTGCCATTGAATTGAGCTTCTTTCCATATTCTTTTATCTCTATCACCTGCTCCTGGGCGATCTGCTGGAGTATGCCCCTCAGCGTGTCTGCCACATCAATGCCTGTCTTCAATGAATTTGTTATCTGCCAGAGAACTCTCCTGAACCTCTCAGAAGGAGTGAGGTCAATAGCAGCCTCAAGCGCAGTCTCTATCGGAGTTCCAAGATTTATGTCATCAACTATCTCCTTAAAATACTTGCCGGCAACCCCTCTTGCATTTGCCGCGTCGCTCAATGCATTCATGAACGGGACTCCTGACTCTATCTTGACAAGTATGAATCTTCCTGCAAACAATACCTCTTTCTCTATCTCTTTCTGCCTCCTCCTGATATAGACATCAGGGGTGTGCGTCATGAAGAAGAAGAAGATCATGAACAATATCGGGAATGCGAGTATTGCATAAAAAATCGAGGCGCCAAATGCGCTCACCATAAAGAATAATGTGAGGGCAAGTATGGAAGAAAGGGTCAAAGCGGCTTTTGCGGCCTTTTCTATGAAGTCCTCTGGCTTCCTCTTTATGTGAGCTATCGCAAGCTTTCTCTTTATTCCGGGAAATTTCCTGATGTATACTTTCCAGATATTGAAGATAGATACCACCTATTTTTGATACTATTACTGATCTTATTAGTTATGTTATGATTGATCATCAGATCCATTGAATAAAATGATTGCCATCGCTTCCATCACTTCATGAGTACATCCCTATTCAAGTCTAATTTCTGGGTGTAATACTTTGCCATTATCAGGCCTATATCATTCACA
>JAPLZS010000026.1:14387-19280 GCA_026394915.1 Candidatus Woesearchaeota archaeon
CTCTGCAAGATCCTTCTTTATCTCTGCGTCAGTCAATCCTGTGTAAAGGTTCAGCGTCTCGAATGTCCTCTTCGGATCCTTCAGCTTCTTCAAAGTGTCAGAAGCGACATCAAGCTGCATGACCACATCAGGGTCTCCGTTGGGCAGGACCTCTGCAATCTGCAGTGTCCTTCTTCTTCCGGTCCTCCTGTTCCTGTTCTGCACAAGTATCATCGATAATGCAGAGATCACCATCTTTGGGATATCTATCGGCGGGTTTGTAAGCCTGTCTATTGTCTCTTTTGCATTGTTTGCGTGGATCGTGGCATAGACTGAATGGCCTGTGTGCATTGCCTCGAAGAGCACCTCTGCCTCTTTCTGCCTCCTTATCTCGCCCACAATTATCCTGTCAGGTCTCTGCCTCAGCGCATTGACGACAAGGTCGAGCATGCTCACTCCCCCTTTTCCCTCTGGATTCGGAAGCCTTGTGGCCATCGGAACCCAATGCAATTGCTTTGGCAGGGTAAGCTCCCTTGTGTCCTCAATGCTGATTATCCTCTGGTTGGGGGGGAAGAAATTTGAGATGACATTGAGCGTGGATGTCTTTCCTGATCCTGTTCCTCCTGCAATCAATGTAGACAGCTCGTTCTGTATCCCGAGCCATATCAGAGATGCAGCATCAAATGATATTGTGTTCGCTTTTATGAAGTCAGTTATTGTCCATGGCTTTTCTGCGAACTTCCTGATCGTGATGGTGTTTCCGAAATCAGATATGGGGTGCAGTGTTGCATTGACCCTGTCTCCTGTCTTCAGGTGCGCGTCCATCAATGGGTTCAGCAGAGTGATCTCCTTTCCCACATCCCTTCCTATCATCGTGGAATAATGCCTGACTCTTGCCTCTGTGGGTATTATTATGTTTGTCTTGAGCCATCCATGCTTCCTGTGATACACCCAGACAGGCTCCAGTGAGCTGTTTATGACAACTTCCTCAAGATTTGCGTCCTTCAGCAGGATCTCTATGTCTCCAAGGCCCAGATTCTGCCTTATCACATAGCTTACAAGCACATCAGTCGTGTCCTTGTCAAGATTTGAGAAATATCTTGTTATGAGGACCTGGATCTCTTTCTCGAATTTTGCCTTGATTATGTCAACGCCCTCTTCTGTTGACACCTCTTCCATTGCGACATTGACAGAAGAGATGAATTCCTTCCTTATCTTCTCAAGGATCATCTTTGTCGTGGGGCTTATATTAGTGATGGAAATATGATAGTTAGGGACAAAATCATCAACTCTCTTGAAGATATCCACGCGTGTTATGAGATTTCCGACTTTAATCTCATAGCTGTCAAGATTCTCTGTTCCATCTGCCGCTTTTGGCATCTTCCACCTCTTTTTTTAGCTGATAACTGATGATAGTCTTATGATGATTTGATGATGATATTCGATGGATGATTCAATTATGACTTTACTATGCCATACTTCTTCTTGAGATAAGCGTTTGCGCTGACTATGCCAGGCTCATATCGCTCATCCTGCTCATCTCTGGATCTTGGCGCCTCAAAGATCTCTCTCTTGATTGCCTGAGGAGCTATTGTCTGATGCACTGCTGACACAGGATGCACTCCTGGCATCACTGCATTTGATTCCTGGCTCATGTCTATTGGAGAGCTCTGCTTTTCATGGCGCCTGATAAGTTCAGGCGTCTTCTCGATTGTGCTGTTCTTCTTCTGCTCAACTATGTTCTCTATCTTGTCTCTTACCTGCTTTCCGGTCTCAGGCCTCCTGCCTTTCAGGACATCGAGATAGATCAGGCACTGGCCATGTATGAATCTGGATAGCTCCATGTCTTCAGGATACCTGTTTACAAGCCTGCCATGCATATCGATTATCATGTTGAGAGAGTCTTTCAGCCTGCCATAATCGCCTTTCTCTGCATAAGCAGGAAGCTTTGCGACTTCGCTGTATGCCTTTAGCTCTTCATAGATCTTGTATACCTCCTTGTATATGCTTGTCTTCTTCTCTATGAAACTCAATGGCAGCTCATGGTATAATTTGTATGCTATGAAGTATTTGTCTTTTATCTTCCCGAATTCCTTCTTCTTTATGTGGTCGTGTATCTGCACAAGAAGCAGGAGGAGCTCTGAATAGGCCTTTACAGTCTCCTTGTCTGCTTCACCTATCATCGGCGCTGTCTCGAAAGATAGCAGATCCTTGTAAAGCTTGGTTATCTTGCTCCTTATCTTGAGGCTGGTGCCTAAAAATCCCTCTGGCAGGGAATTGTAGAGTGTTATCAACTCATGGTATGATTCTTTTGCAAGATCAAATTCCCTGTTATTGATGTAATTGCTGACGCTCTTTGCCAGAAATTCTATTTCGTCAACCTTTGAATCAAGCTCAGTGACTGCTGCCTTGCTCTTCTTCAGCGAGAGAAGATGATAGATGTCGAACATCTTCATCTCGATATCTGTCCTTATATTATAATACCCTTCAGGAAGCTTTGAATATATCTCAGTCATCCTGTTATAGACCTGTTCTGCGCGCTTAAGGTCGTTCATGTTGACAAGGTTCATCGTCTGGAGAAGAAGCGCTTTTATCTCGTCAGCTTTCGCTTTTATCTCATTCGAGTAGATGTTCTCCCTGTTGAGTATGAGCTGCTGGTAAACAGAAAGTATCCTGTTCTGGATCGCTGTCTTCTCCTTGAGGAAGCCTGCCGGAAGATTCTTGTACATCTGGGTCAGTGAATGAAAGACCTTGTTCGCATCTGAAACATTCCTCTCCTGTATCTTAGACGCGAGAAGGCCTATCTGCTGCTCTATCTCTGCTGACTTTGAACTGAAATCCTCTGCAAGCAGGGATTTCTTGTTTGAGATTATTGTCCTGTATATCTCGAGCATCCTGTCCTGCATCTCGATCTTCCTGTCCATGAATCCGCCTGGAAGCGAGAAATAGATGTCCTTTATGCTGTTGTACATCCTCTCTATCTCATTTATGCCGTTGATGGTCTTCGTATTCCCTGCCTTCAGGCGATCATCAATCTTTCCGAAGAGCATCTCTGCCTGGCCTGACTTCCTGTCAAAGTCTGACTGCAATGCCTGGTCCATTCCGATGACAATGCCATCATTCAAGTCGGCAAGGCCTCCTTTCACTTTCTTGTCCTCTTCAAGGAATCTGTTAGGAAGATCCTCTTTCAATGCTTTTATCCTGAGATAGACCAGCTTTGCCATATCAAAATCCCCTTTTGAGATTGCATCATTTGCAAGCTTTATGAGCTCGTCAATGTCTGTGGTTTCAGGGATCTCGATGCCCATATTTTTCAGAGGCTCTGATGAATGGATATTTTGGATGCTTGATGCAGAAGCCTGCTGCAAAGGCTCAACTTGCCTTACCTCGACCTTTGGCTTCTCTGGCAGAGGCATCTTCAGGGCAGATTCTTTCTCTATAACAAGCTCCTGTGATGAATCAGGTTCTTTCTGCGCATTCTTTGCCTTTTCGCTGGGTGATTCAGAAGTCAGATAAGGTGTCGTGAACTTGTATTTTATGTGGAGCATGCCTTCCTCTTCAAGAAGGTCAGAGATGGCCTCGACAGTCTTTGCAGGCATCCCAAGCTGTTTTGCTGCTTCATCAAAAGAAAGCTCTTTTTTCTCCTTGACAAGACTAAGAAGCCTATCTACATCTGTCTTTACCTCTCTTTCATCTGCCATTTTTCATATATAACGGATATGGATATTTAAAGGTTATGGAAACTTCGGTTTCCAGAACCTCAAAAATAAGCCTATTTTTGTAGGTTACGAAAATTCCCGAGGAATTTTCTAACTTCAGAAATGCAGGGCATTTCTGTAAGTTTTGGAAATGCGAAGCATTTCTAAAACTTAAAACACCAGAATGTTTTTTAGTTATGGAAATTTCTGATTAAAAATCATAAGAAAAATCATATAAGAATGCAGATTAAGGGAGTAGAAATAATCGAGCAGAATAATCAATCTGTTGTGTCTGGCTCATCAGGCGCAGGAGGGGCATTTACTATCGCATCCATCACTATGATGTCTGTCTTTGATTTCATGTAATTGTTTGTCTCGACAAGCTCATTTATTGCGTTGTCTGGATCAATGTATATCTCTGCATAATACGTGCCCTTGTCTATGAATGTGTACATCTTTATTATCTTTGTCTCATTTCCTGCACCAAGCGCAGAATCAGAGATGAACTTCTCCTCTTTGAAAAGCGATCCGTCCTTGTATATTTTTATGCTGTAGCTGAATCCGCTTGCTGCTTCAACTCCCTGATTCTTGACAATGAACTTAAGCTGTGTCTCCTCGTTTGGAGCAGGATATATAGGGCTGAAATATGCATCAGTTATTGTAAAATCAATCTTTGTCACCTGGCCAGATGGTGCTGGTGTGACTGCGCTTGATCCTGAGCTTCCTGCTGCGCCTCCTGAACTGACTCCTGTCGCTGCAGGCTTCTTTGGAGTCACTGTGCTGCTCCTGTCCTTGCATCCAGAAACGCTGAGCAGCAATAACAGGCATACTATAGATATCATAACCAAGACATATGCTTTTTTCATATTATGCATATAAGTGATGGTTATTTATATAGTTTTTGTTTTGTCTGGATGGATTCAAAGTCATGGCAAATCAATCTGTATTCCATAAAAACTTTTATAAAGGATGTCAATAAATATATATTATAGAAGACTTTACAGCCCCGTAGTGTAGCGGTCAAGCATTTCGGATTTTGGTGATAGAGATCCTGCGCAAGAAAGGTCTGGATCCAATCGAGAACATCCGAAGACCTCGGTTCAAATCCGAGCGGGGCTATAATTTCCCGCCGTGGTATTGAGTGGGGCCGAGTGAACGAGCGCCCCACAACGATTCTCGCGCCAGCTCAGTGAGGGGCTGGTTCTAAATCCGAGCG
>JAPLZS010000079.1:0-2483 GCA_026394915.1 Candidatus Woesearchaeota archaeon
CTATATCTCTTATAGTATCCCTGACCACTTTCTGGAAATCGACATATGTCTTTGTTGTGATCTCTCCAGCCAGCACCACAAGGCCTGTCTTTGTCAGTGTCTCGCATGCCACTCTTGCATTAGGATCATCTGCGTATATTGCATCCAATACTGCATCAGATATCTGGTCGCACATCTTGTCAGGATGGCCTTCTGTCACGCTCTCGCTCGAAAAAAAATATTTTCCTTTTTTCATATTATTACCCCCTTTGGTTTTTGTTTTTTCTCGTCAATAAAAATCTAAAAAAATTAAATTTTGGATTTGGTTGGCGTCCTAAAATCCATTGACCGCCTTATAAGTTGGATTCTTTTCCTCAATTGGGTTTGTTGTCGGCTTTTTGACAGGCTGAGAATATTCTGCAATCAGGCCCGTCAGTTCCCTCTGTGCCTGAGTCATCTCATCAGGCATCCATAGTGCATATCCCTATATGGTTGTTTTGTGAGGCCTGAATGATCCGCTACATAACCAACCACTCCAGTAACATCTCCTGCATAAATCATAGCCCTCACATCTGCTCTGAATCTATCTTCAGGAGAACTGCTCTCTTTACATTCTGCAACCACAGTATCAATTGAAGAAGTTACTATGCCTAAAGTCCTCCCTGCATCTCTTACTGTTTTTGAATCTCCTCCATTTCCCGGATTATAAATTTCAACAGGCGCAAGACCTTCCAAATGTGCTGTCCTAGCCCTTTGCCCGAAGAATGCAGAATCATCAACAGGCCCTCTGCCCTGATAATGCGGTTCTTTCTTTTTATTCTTGTTTCCCCCTGCCATCATGTTTTTAGGATTAGGCTGGTTTATAAATCCTCTTGACAATAATATTATCATAGGAATAATATTCTTATAAGAATAACTCTTCCTGAATCAGAACCCGCCGAGCCACTTGATATAGGAATAGAACTGCACAGCAAAGCCAATCATCCTGTGGTTCAGATTGTATGCAGCATCAACGCCTTCCTTTATCTTATACACTTTTGCAGAGATGCTGTCGAACAGATCAAGCTCCTCTTTAGGCAGCCTGTTCCTCATCTCGCTGAATGTCATCCTGTTGAGATGCTCCTGTATCCCGAAATGGAAGAATGTGCCCTCTTCCATTGCCTGCACAATGCCTTTTATCCTCTCAATCTGCGCTTCATGTATCATGTCAAAGAACAGCATCACAAACTTCTCATTCCTCAGTATCTTCTCGAACAATGGGCTCAATTCCTTGTTGAATGCCTGCTTGGCCTCTCTTGTCTTAAGTGAAGGCGCCATGTTTATCAGAGAGGTCATCTGGCCTATTGAATAGCACTGCCATGAATGGATGTCTTTTGCATAGTTTATGTTTACATTGAGATGATCAATTATCTCCTGCATTCCAGTATGGGCTCTTTTCAGATTTATCTGCTCTGCATTGGAGCTGATCTTTGAGAACTGCATGATCTCTTCCATCACAGAAGGGATGATCTGGGCAGCGCTCTCCATTGCCGCGATGTCTGACTGCCTGACCATGAAGCCTGAGAAATCCATCATCAGAGACTCCTCTGAGAGAGGAAGCTTATGCTTCTCTTTTATAGCCCTTATTATAGGCACGCTTTCGATGTCAGCTGACTTGACATTCAGCTCTTTCAGTTCGTGGATATAAATCATATTGTCAGCATCAGGAATTGCAATACTGGCTTAAATATCTTATGTTTTTTTGGCATTAAGTTGAAATAATATTCATATAATCCATTTCCCGCTCGCCTTGTCTCTTGAGCAGACATCATAGTCGATCTTTCTCTTGACTAATGTTTCAAAGGTCTTTCTTGTTATTGCAGGAGTATTGTTGTTCCCTGAGAGATGGCCGAGAAGCACAAGGCTCAGATTCTTCCCTTTCTCCTGTATGAACTCAGAAGCATGTATGTTGCTGAGATGGCCGACATCAGAGAGTATCCATTGTTTCAGATAAGCAGGATACCTTCCATTTATCAGCATGTCAATGTCATGGTTTGATTCAAGCAATACTCCCTTAAGTTTTGGAAGGATGTCCTGCATCTGCTTTGTTACAATGCCTGTGTCTGTGAATAATCCAAACCCCCCTATTGCAAATCCGCATGAGGATACATTGTGGGACGTCTGTATAGGCCTGATCTCCATATCTCCTACTCTGAAGGGTTTCTGAGAAAAATGCTTTATCTTTGAATCGCCTATCTTTCTGTTTGCTTCTTCAAATGTCTCTTTTGACATGTAAAGAGGGATGCCATGCATCCTTGAGATTATCCCTGCTCCGCTTATGTGGTCATGATGGGAATGCGTGATTATGATTGCATCGACATTCTCAAGGCTTTTTCCTAATTGGTTCATCCTGCTGTCAATCTCCCTGCAGCTCTTGCCAGCATCTATAAGGATAGAATTCTTCCTGTCTTCTACAAGGCAGCAGTTGCCATTGCTTCCTGAGGCGATCACTGTTATTTCCATAT
>JAPLZS010000079.1:2500-3456 GCA_026394915.1 Candidatus Woesearchaeota archaeon
TAAAAAGTTTTATAGTGTTGAGAGCATAACATGCAATATATTCCGAAAAGAATATAAACAACCTCTTTTTATTCCTGTATATGCCGTTTGAGATAGAAGAGATAAAGGTGATAAGGAAGAAGCTTGGCCTGACGCAGTCAGAGCTTGCCGGGCTTTCATCTGTATCGCAGTCCCTCATTGCAAAGATAGAGGCAGGCTCGCTTGATCCAACATATTCCAATGCCAAGAAGATATTTGCTGCTCTGGAGTCATTCAACAAGGGCAAGGAGATAAAAGCAGACCAGATAATGAATCCCAAGCTGATTTCTTTGCTTCCTGAAGATTCTATACTGGATGCAATCAGCAGGATGAAGAAGTATGAGATCTCGCAGATGCCTGTGCTTGACAGAGTGGGAAAGGCAGTCGGAATGATATCAGAGAGCGTGCTTCTTGACGCTATGCTGAAGAGCAAGGCAGGAAGGATCGGGGCCATAATGGAGGATGCTCCTCCGATATTATCCAAGGATTCCTCTGTTCGGGCTGTGTCTGACATCCTGAAGCACTATCCAATGGTCCTCATTGGCGATAAAGGCAAACTGAAGGGAATAATCACGAAGTCTGACCTGTTAAGGAAAGTTTATAATAAATGATCATACAAAATAATTGGAGGGATGCTGATGAAAGATATGAATAGATTCGGGATAGGTTTTTGGATAGGGGCAGGGATTTATAGCATGATAAACCTGATCTTGAACCTTAAGAATGCACAGCAGAGCAATATCCTGTTTTATAACTATTTGATAACAGGGGTTGCTGTATTCGGCCTAATCCTGAACATGATCCTTCTGAAAAAGACCAAATAAAGAGGAATATTTTGCATTAATCTCATGAAAAAATACAGCAGACAGGACCAGAGATTTCTTGCAGCCTGGGCAGCAGACTGCGCAGAAAGGGTTCTTCCATCTTTTGAGAGGGCA
>JAPLZS010000079.1:3521-4812 GCA_026394915.1 Candidatus Woesearchaeota archaeon
TTCGCTTGCAGCGCATGCAGCTGCCCGCAAAGCTAAAAAGGATGAGAAGGATGCAGCATGCTTGGCTGCGCGGGCAGCAGGCCAGGCAGTGGCAACTGCGCACGTTCCACAGCATGCATTCGGGCCTGCGTATTATTCTCTAAAATTGGTTGCAGCAGCGTATCCTGGTAATGCCAAGGTAAAGCTTGCAAAAGAGCTCAAGTGGCAGACAGATCACCTTCCAAGGCATCTAAGGAAAGACTGGCAGGATTTCCAGTCACAGCGCCTTCCAGAACATCTCAGGAAAGCGATGCGATAATCACAGAGTCTAATCTATTGAGGAAGGGTTGTAATAAATGGATACATCAAAACATTTAAATAGTCTAATATATCTGAATAATTTATGAATTGGAAAAGTTTTTCCAAGATAAGCATCACTAAGATTGTTCTAACTATTTTACTGACTATCAGCGGGATTTTATTACTTGACCATTCTCACTGGTTAAGAAAATGTATGATTCCAGAAGGTTGCGTAACTTATTGGTATGAATCAATTATCACCATCATATCAGCACTTAGCGCTATTTCATATTTCTTGATTAGTGCATTAACTAAAGAGAAAACCTTTTTACTAATAGGGGTGATTCTTCTCAACCTTATACTATCTTATATATTATTGTCTTTAATAATCTATTTGATTATCAAACTATGGAATTTATCATCAAACGTTAATAGAAAATAAATAATGTCTCTTATAGATAATAGAAGCCAAGCATTGCAGAACGATATCTAAAGCAATTCTCAAATCAAAGAAAAACTATATAAACGAGGTATATATACTCTTTATAGGATAAAAGAGGTGCACAATGCTGGCAACAGGAAGACAGGTGCTTCATAAGGCCAATCTTGGCCATTATGCAGTCGGAGCATTCAACATAAACAATCTTGAGTTCTTACAGGCAGTCATGAATGCAGCCCAGAGGATGAGGAGCCCAGTCATAATCTCAACATCAGAGGGGGCCATAAATTATGCAGGCGTTGATTATCTTGAGGCAATGGTCTACACTGCTTCAGAGATTGTCAATGTGCCTGTTGTGCTGCATCTTGACCATGGCAAAGACCTGAACATAATCAAGAGATGCATCCAGGGAGGATACACTTCTGTCATGATCGACGCATCGCACTATGATTTTGAGAAGAATATCGCAATCACAAGGAAAGTGGTCAGCATGGCGCATGAAAAGGGAGTTAGCGTAGAGGCAGAATTAGGCACAATCGGCGGAGTAGAGGAAAGCGTGAAGTCAAGGAACAT
>JAPLZS010000079.1:4827-6812 GCA_026394915.1 Candidatus Woesearchaeota archaeon
GACGCTGCTGTGGAGTTTGTCAGGAAGACAAAGATAAACAGCCTTGCTGTCGCAATAGGCACATCACATGGCGCTTATAAGTTTGCTGGCAAAGCAAAGCTTAATCTTGAGATTCTTAAGGAGATAAAGCAAAGATTAGGCATGCCTTTGGTCCTCCATGGAGCATCCGGAGTGCCGAAATTCCTGGTTGACAGGGCAAAGAAGTTCGGACTGAAGATGGGCTCTGCAGAAGGAGTGCCAGATGACCAGATAATGAAGGCTGTGAAGCTGGGAATAAACAAGATCAACACAGACACTGACTTAAGATTGTCTTTCACAACATCTGTAAGAGAGACATTGAAGAAGCATCCAGAGGAGTTTGATCCAAGGCATTATCTCGGCCCTGCAAGAGACTATGTGCAGAAGATTGTAGAGCACAGGATGCAGGTCTTCGGCAGCAAAGGAAAGGCTTGAATTATCACACGCTTTTCAGTCTTTTTTCAATTTCCTTCTTTAAGGTTGAAATATAGAGATCAGTCTGCATTTCCATTTTCTTCCACATATCTCTTGTTATGTCAGCGCCCATATATTTATTCTGGTTCCTCATACCTCTGATTGTTTCAAAAAACGTCCAGTCAAGCTCTAATTCCGGAAAATGGAGTATGATAAAAGCGAATAATCCCTGGTGATTGCTTATTTTCTGCCTTTTGAACCTCATCAGCTGGTCGCAAAGCTCTCTCAGAACATCATAATTTATGTTGAAGATGACTCTCCAATTAGGATTGCTGATCTCTCTTAATCCCTTTCCAAACTCATAATCCTCAATAGCAAGCCTTATGACTTTCCCTATCTCATCCTTATCAGGATTTGCTTCCTCATAAAGCCCTCTTGTCACAAGTTCATCATACGCTTCTTCAGGTGTTTTCTCTCTAGGCATTTATATCAACTCTGAAAGGTTCTATGCTCTCTTTGATGTTAAATCCTTTAAGAATGTTGGGTATCAATCTTGGATCCAGCTCCTTCTTCATCCTGTCTTTATCATTGTAGCTGAAAAGCTGCACTTCTCTTTTGGTCTTTAATTCAAACTTAGATTTATCAAATTGCTCAGAATCGCCATAGATAAAAAGGTCTATGTCGCTTGACTTGCTGAAATCCCCCCTGCTGAAGCTTCCAAAAAGGATTGCTGTCTTCACGCCTTCTATAGAATTTATGTGCTCAAACAGGCCGATTTTCTGGAGAATGCCGAGGCCATAAAATCTTTTCTCTGCGCGGAATTTCCCAGAGTCCCTGTTTGCCGTGTAATAAGGCATTTTTCCTCTTGGCTTTGTGCGAGTGACAAACTTCTCTTTTAGCAATTCACTTAGATAATGGCTGACGCGCTCTCTGCTCATTCCGCTTGCCTTTACAATGTCCTCAAAATGCCATCTCTTGAGGGTATCCTCGAAAAATAGTGTTTTTATTCTTTCCATAATAGTATGATAAATCGTACTAATATTTAAATGTTTGTTTTTTGCGTACAGAAATAGTGGAGCGCAGGATGCAGGTCTTCGGCAGCAGAGGGAAGGCATGATGCGCTTATCTTAATTGAAATAATCAGAAGAGAATATCATTCTTCAGTAATTCATCCTAGTCGATATTTCTTTTATTGCAACAACTGCCTTATAAGCATCATCTAAATTGTTGTAGAAAGCAAAAGAAGCCCTTACTGCTCCAGGGAGCATCAACAAATCTTTTTTAACTCCTGCTTTCCCTAAAAGAGTCCTGATCTCATGGGCTATCCTTGGGGCATTCAATAATTGGGAAGTATAGATATGCGCGCAGAAACATCCGTCTCTTACACTTATGCCATGGTCATCTAACCCCCTGGCTATCCTCTCATGATTGGCCCCAAAACCCCCTCCGACATTGAAAGTCACTACAGAAGTCCTATCCTCAAATTCAGTCGGACCATAGACTTTTACTCCATCTATTTTCAGCAATTCGCCTAAAAAATATTTTCCGAGTTC
>JAPLZS010000102.1 GCA_026394915.1 Candidatus Woesearchaeota archaeon
CTGGGAATAGTGTTCATGATAATACTCTATTTCTCGTTCATATCCTACACTCTCCTGCATCACAACATACTGGAGATATTCAAGGGAGTATTCCACGTCGGAGTGAAGAAGGCTTACATCACAGTGCCTCTGTTTTTGTATGCAATCCTTAAGGCTTACATCCTCTTTAGGATACTTATGTTCCTCGGCCTTGATGTCTTCTACACAGTTCTGCTCGGCATCATAATCTTCATACCAGTCATGATCTGGTCAAGAATTCTCATGAATCTTGTGGCCCACAAGGTGCATAAGATGAGGGGATGATATATTCAATCATGTTTTTTGTAATCATACACATACATCGATTAATGAATTCAGAAGAAAGATAAACTTCTTAATATTTAGGCTTTTCTTTGGGTTTTTTACTAAACCCATGGGCCCTAAGAGCCTTATCTGCTATATCACCATGGGTTATTCCAGCGACAAAATTTGCATGATCCATAAACGATCTATCTGCTATAACATCAATTTGCTCAAGACCTTGTTTTTTCGCAGTATCTATTGCAGCAGCATACCACTCATGTTGATCCTCTTGTTTGGCATATTTTCTCATAGCTATCATTAATTGTGTACCTGCATAAGCTTCTTTGTAGATCTCATTTTTCTCTTTGATTAATGCTTCTGCTTCTTCTTTGGTCTTACCTAGAATCCCATCTAAGAGTTCTGAGATATCGACCTCTCCACGCTTGGGATGTCTGCCTGCAATCTGTTTGAACTCATTCACTCTCATTGCAAATATTTCGTCTGGCCGTTTCTTGAATTTTTCCATCTCTTTTAGTCTGCTTTGGTATATCTTAAAAGATTTATCATTATGATAATGTTTAACTGCTTCATCAATATACTCAGAAATAACCTTCATAACCTCTTCACGGTCTTCAATCTTGCCATCTTTTCCTGTCTTTATCTTTGAAAGTTTGCTAAGAGCTTTATTCTTTGCTCCAGGAAGATTTTTTCTTAATTCATCATCATAATGCCCATCAAATATATAATCTGCCCCATGGTTCATCTTAAGCGTATGCTCTTTTGCAGGATCAGTAAGGTTAAGATAACAATTTTGTCTGCCTAAAAAATCATCAAGGCTTTGTGGCTTTACATCTGCCTCAATAGCACTTGTAATATCTGATGCACTTTTATACATAGCTTTGTATGCTGGCTTTTTTTCTTCTTCTGACATCTTATAACCTCTATATACAATAATATCCATTTCAAATATAAATCTTTCGCTTTTGGGGAGTAGGGAATGTATTGGAATAGATTTTGCCCTCTTGAGGGCATATGACTTTTTTGTCACAGTACTGTATTCTGCAAGTCCAGAGTATTTATATACAATATTTGCCAATATAAGCATGTAAGCTATATATAACACTATAAAACACAAACCGCGAGGTGCATCATGACAAAGGATTACAAGGCAAAAGAGCAGAAAGAAGGGAAAGACAACAAGGATAATGACAAAGAACTGAAAGAGTCAAAAGAGTCATCAAAAGACGGATATTCTCTGGGAGCGCAGCCGAATGTGGGAAATGTGGGCCAGAATCCATCACAGATCCCGAGTGCAGAAGAGCTTGAGAAAAAGCTGCCAAAAGATGTTCAGGAGAAGCTCAAGAAGATAAAAGAGAAGCTTGATGATTTCCAGAAGCAGGCCACAAAGAAATTTGACAAGTACATAATGGGCATTGCGCTCCTTCCACCTCCAAAACCGCAGCAGGGAGAGCCTGTTGACAAGGACAAGATAAGCGTTCTTGTATTGGTCGATGATTCTGATTCACAGAAGATGTCAAAGTTCGAGCTCAAGGACAAGCTCACTGCAATCATAGCAAAGATTGCGCAGGATATTGACAAGAACATTGTCCCCCAGACTCTTATCCTATCAGAATTATGGCAGTCATGCTACGATGCAAAATATGACCTTCTTCAGCTGATTGCGATGAGCGCTCCGATATTCGATACAGGGATGCTTGCTGCGATAAAGATTGCAGAGATACACAAGACAATGGTGCTCAAGAAATTCGAGAAATACATTGTCAGCTATGTGCTTGCAGGAAGCCTTGTGCAGGGCAGGGCCACAAAATCATCTGACATCGACGTATTCGTAGTGATAGATGACACTGATGTAAAGAGGATGACAAGAGCCGAGCTCAAGGACAAGCTTAGGGCAATAATCATAGGGATGGGAGTTGAAGCAGGAGAGATGACAGGCATAAGGAACAAGATCAACATACAGGTATATATCCTCACAGATTTCTGGGACAGCATAAAGGAGGCAAACCCGATAATATTCACCTTCCTCAGGGATGGCGTCCCCTTCTATGACAGAGGGATATTCATGCCATGGAAGCAGCTGCTGAAGATGGGAAAAGTCAAGCCATCAATGGAGGCAATAGAGATGTACATGAGC
>JAPLZS010000168.1 GCA_026394915.1 Candidatus Woesearchaeota archaeon
CAAAGAAAGACGGTATAAAAGGCCTTGACAGGATAGGATTGAATGTCGGCCAGCCCATAAAAGTCATGCTATATCCAAAGGCAAAAGACATTGCAGACGCTTTTGAGAGAGTCGGGAAGCCTGCTGCATTCGAGTATAAATATGATGGATTCAGGATCCAGGCCCACAAGAACAATGACCGGATAACACTTTTCACAAGAAGGCTGGATGAGGTCACAAAGCAATTCCCAGAGGTCGTGGAATACATAAAGAAGAATGTCAAGGGAAAAAGCTTTGTGCTTGATTCAGAGGCAGTGGGTTTTGACCAGAAGACAGGAAAGTATCTTCCGTTCCAGAGCATAAGCCAGAGGATAAAGAGGAAGTATGATATCGACAGCATGGCAAAGCAGTTTCCGGTTGAGCTCAATGTGTTTGACATAGTAAGCTACGATGGAAAGAACATGATGCAGGAGCCTTTCAGGAAGAGAAGGGAGCTTCTCAATAAGATTGTCACCCAAGTTGTGAAGAAGATCGTGCTTGCAAAACAGATAATAACAGACAGCGAAAAAGAGGCAAAGGAATTTTATGAAGAGAGCCTGAGGATGGGCGAAGAAGGCATAATGGCAAAGACTCTTGACGGAATCTATAATCCTGGAAGAAGAGTGGGTTATGGAGTGAAGATAAAGCCCACAATGGAGACCCTTGACCTTGCGATTGTCGGCGCAGAGTGGGGGACTGGAAAGAGATCAGGATGGATGAGCTCATTCGTTCTTGCATGCAGGGACTCTGACACAGGAGAATTCCTTGAGATAGGACGGGTAGGGACAGGGATAAAAGAGCTTGAAGGATCAGGTATAACATTCGAGAATCTTACAGAGATGCTCAAACCATTGATAATCGAGGAAAAAGGAAGGGATGTCAAGATAAGGCCGAAGATAGTCATAGAGATCAATTATGAAGAGATACAGAAATCTCCGACTTATTCCTCTGGATTTGCACTGAGATTCCCGAGGCTTGTCAGGCTGAGAGAAGAGAAAGGCGCAAAAGATGTATCTGAGCTGAGCTATGTCAAGGATCTTTATTATTCTCAGGAAAGATAGAAAGCCGAAGAAAGAAATATAAATAACAGAATAAAAAAAAGTAAAAAGAAAAATATCAAGTTCTTATCCGCTGGTTGCCTTTGCGATATAATTCTGTGAGTCTTCGCCGAGCTTCTTGTTGTTCTGGAGCCCGTCATCAAGCTCTGCCTTTATTGCATTCGGCTCATAAAGCGAGGATACAGCCATGTCGACTTCCTCTGTCTTTATCATCTTGTAGCCAGCAGGCAATTCATCATATTCAAATGTCTTCATTCCGCTGTCGCTCGCTCCGCCGACATAGAATACCACAACCGGTTTTATTGCAGAAGTCCCTGCATTGTGTATCTCGAATGTAGCTGACTTGACAATGCTTATGTCTTCTGAATCAATCTTAAACTTCAGCGTTATAGGATTAGGCATGTCTGTTGCACCCATCTTATATACATCTGCTGGAAGCGCTGCTGCTGTATTTGTAGCTGCAGGCGTTGCTGCCTGCGCTGCTCCTGTTGCTGCTTGCGTCTTTGCAGGTGCTGCTGCCTGCGCTGCAGGCGCTTTGCTGCATGCTGAGACAGCAAGCAGAAGAACTGCAAACATAACAGATAAAATCATTAATTTCTTCATTATTTCACCCCCTATCACAATGATTGGATTCTGTTTATTTATAAAGTTTTTGCAGGAAAATAATAAAAGAAAATAAAAGATAAGAATAAACGCCCCTCCGAGGATTTGAACCCCGCTTTCAAGGTCCGCAACCTTGTGTACTATCCAGGCTATACTAGAGGGACATATGCATATAATATTTACTCGATATAAAAATTTTGCCAGTAAAACCTTAAATTTCAAATAATTCATGAAATACTAACGTCGATGGGCTGAGCATAGCGAATGGTTCAAAAGATATTTTATATTCTTTTCTTTTGAACTAAGGAAATTAGGGATTTCCTGTTCGTAACACGCTCTCGGAAATCAGCGCAACCTTCCGGTAATCCTCTTGCTCCCGTTGCTTATCCTTTCACTAAGGTTCTTAAGGCCATCCTTAAATCCCAGCCTGTATTGTATCCTCATAGAAGGCCCTGCATACCTTGAATGTTTTGTCAATGCTTTTGACCATGAATATGCTCTTGGAAGTATCCTTGTCTCCTTGCCTACAACAGAATTATTCTTTTTCAGGATTGAATCAAGGAAGCTATGGACATCATGCGATTTTGAATAGGTCACAACAGATCCGAGCTTTGTTAGGGTGTGGCAATCACTTCCTCCTGTGATGCCTAAATCTTTTTCACATGCCCATTTCACTGCCCTTAGATTCATCTTCCTTATTATGAGTCCGCATATCACTTCTGCGCAGTCTATATCATCCAATACGCTTTCATCTATTGCTCCTGAATTAACCTTTCTCTGCAGATCCCACATTGATATTGACCTTGGATGAGCGACAGATACTATCCCATTATTCTCCTTTATGCATGGGATTATCTTCTCTGCAGGAGTCTTCAGCGCCATGTAAGGATTCTTGCTCTTTGCATTCTTCACGCACTTTTCATAGAATGATTTCATGTCTCTGATGCTGTAGAAATATGCAAGTATGTGCGGGCCCTGCTTTGTCGAGACCTCTATGCCGTTTATCAGGTTCACATCATATTTCCTGCATTCCCTTGCAGCGTCTATG
>JAPLZS010000216.1:0-7180 GCA_026394915.1 Candidatus Woesearchaeota archaeon
GGCACAGTCAAAAGCGCATATTCATACGTATGCAACATAGTGCTTGATGACGGCACAGGAAACATAAGAGTTGCTTTCTTCAAAAGGCAGGTTGAGAAGCTCCTTGACAAGCAAGAGCAGGACATCGTGATATTCAAGGACGCTCCTGACCAGTTTGAGAAGGTGAAGTATGACCTGCTCGGGAAGCAGATAAAGGTTGCAGGAAGAGTCAACAAGAACATGATGTTTGACAGGATTGAGTTTGTTGCTCAGCTGGTCTTCCCAAATCCAGACCCTAAGGAAGAGATAAGAAGGCTTGAGAGCATCAATAGTGTGCCTTCAGCAGATACATCAGCGATGGTCAATGAAGCTAGGACAATATCAAGCTCAAAACTGGAAAGGCCAACAGAAAACATTGACAAAAAGCCCATGTTCAATGTAGAGCCAGAGAATGTGAAGGGCGAGATGCCTGTTTCTTTCAATTGTATTTGATGAACATGAATAAAATGATGTTCAAGACCCACATTGCATTCGGTTTCCTTGTAGGATTGCTGCTTATTCAGCTCTGGTCTCCTAACAATCAAATCCTTTTTATCATGGCAGTCCTGCTTGGCTCTGCCCTGCCAGATATAGACCATCCTGAGTCAAAAGTCGGAAAAAAAGTCAAGATAGCTGGGTTTCTTTTCGAGCATAGAGGATTTTTCCACAGCATCTTTGCTGCATTGATCCTATACCTTGTTCTGCTGAGCTTCAGCTCATTTGCAGTCTACTCTGTTTACATAACGGGCCTTGTCATGGGATATCTTTCTCATATCCTTATTGACGCAGTAACAAAAGAAGGCATAATGCCATTCCATCCATTGTCAAGATTCAGACTGAATGGATTCATACGCACAGGAAGGGTTCTTGAGTACATAATCCTGGCAGTATTGATTGCATTTGATGCATGGAAACTGATTAAGATGTATTAAATTGTAATAAAATAGCAAAAATGCAGTAATAAAGTTTCGTAAAAGTTTCAATAGATTCGGAAACTCTGCACTGGACACATGCTGTTCTTTCGACAAAGCCTGATTCTGTATTATAATGGGTTTATACTGGTTTTCAGCTTACACTGGACACTAGACATGCTGGAGTGAGGTATTTAAACGATTCTTGGGTTTATATGATTACTCCGCCCTGGAGCATCCTGCAAAGGAGAGCTCAAAACAGGGTTGAAACAAAATGCGAAAGCAAGGAGGTGGTTGCAATGGCAACCCCACAAAACATAAAAAACATAGGCATGGCAAAGAACATGCCAGAAGCGAAATTCAGAGCTGGAGCGGTAAACGCGACAGTCTGGAAGAATATTGGCCAGAAAGATGACGGCCAACCAACAGAATACAGAAGCATATCCATAGAGCGAAACTATATGGATAAGAAGAGCAACACATGGCAGACCACGAGTTCTATGAGAATAAATGACCTGCCAAAAGCAGTTGTGGTGCTTCAGAAGGCCTATGAATACCTTGTTCTTAAGGGACAGGACAAAGATAGCGGGGAGATCGCATAGATCTCCTTAGCATAACATTAATAAACATAAAGGTGATAAACATGAGCAGACAAAAAATAATCGAAGCAGAGGAAGAGGGGATAATGGAAGAGGAAAAGGTTGAGATAAGCGCTTCTGAAGAGACAATGAAGAAAGCAGGGCTTGAGGATCTGCCAGGAGTAGGTGCAGCCACAGCCCAGAAGCTGAAAGAAGCAGGCTTTGCAGACACAATGGCTATCGCAGTTGCATCTCCGGGAGAGATAATAGAGGCAACAGGCATAACAGAAGCGATTGCAAGGAAGATGATCAATGCTGCAAGAGACAGCCTTGAGATGGGGTTTGAATCAGGAGATGCTCTCTTGAAAAGAAGGGAGAGAGTGATAAAATTCACAACAGGAAGCAAGGCATTTGATGACCTTCTTGGAGGAGGATTTGAGACTTCTTCAATAGTGGAATGTTTTGGCGAATTCGGTTCAGGAAAGACCCAGATTGCCCATTTATTGGCTGTGAACTGCCAGAAAACTGATCCGACAGCAGTCGCTGTTTATATTGACACAGAGAACACGTTCAGGCCAGAGAGGATAATACAGTTTGCAAAGGAGCAGACATGGATCCTGACAAGGTGCTTGCGAACATAAAGGTTGCAAAAGCGTACAACTCTGACCATCAGATGCTTCTTGCAGAGAAAGTGGAGGATCTGATGAAGAATCAGAATCTTAATGTCAAGGTGGTCATAGTGGATTCTCTGACTGCGCATTTCAGGGCAGAGTTCATTGGGAGAGGAACGCTTG
Source organism: Candidatus Woesearchaeota archaeon (assembly GCA_026394915.1). GTDB lineage: Archaea > Nanobdellota > Nanobdellia > Woesearchaeales > UBA12501 > WJJV01. The sequence continues at coordinate 2,302 of JAPLZS010000216.1, forward strand.
CAGAAAGGCAGCAGAAATTGAACAAGCACATGCATATATTGCTTAAGCTTGCAGACACGCATAATATATGTGTTTATGTCACGAATCAGGTGATGGCAAAACCAGATGTGTTCTTCGGGGATCCAACGCAGGCAATCGGAGGCCACATAGTTGCCCATGCATCCACTTTCAGGATATATTTAAGAAAAGGAAAGAAAGGCAGCAGGGTCGCAAAGCTCATAGACAGCCCTAATCTGGCAGATGGCGAATGCGCATTCTTTGTTGAAGAAAGCGGACTTAAAGAGGTCAAGTAAAGGGCCTTTTTTCTTTATTTTCATTATTTTTTATTATCTTTTTCTTTTGATTTAACCATTAGATTTATAAAGAATAAAGGTTTATAGAGCATTATGCGTATTTACGCAGATTTATATAAATTAGAAGGTGAAATTAGAAATGTACAGAGAAGATGGCGGATATGATAGACCTTTCAGAAGCTCAGCGCCGGTGAATGTCGGTGATGAGCTGGATGTAAAGATAGAGGCAGTTGGAGAAAAGGGCGATGGCATTGCAAAGAAAGACGGATTTGTCCTGTTTGTGCCGAATACAAAAGAGGGCCAGGAAGTCCGGGTCAGGGTCACAAAAGTCCTGAGAAAGGTCGGCTTTGCTGAAGTCGTAGGCGATGCAGGCAGCAGGACAGAGAGAGCGCCAAAAGCAGAAGAGAAGGAAGAAGTCAAGGACACAGAAGATTTTGGCGATGACCTTGAGTCAGCTGATGAAAATAATTGAACAGAAGTTTGAGATATTTTCACTAAAAATTTAAATAGTTCTTTTTATTTTACTTTTTCATGAGACTGTTCATAGCCTTGGGCATAAGCAGAGAAGCCATAGATGAGCTGAAAAAAGCTCAGGCAAAGCTTGTCTATTCTAAGCTCACTTTGGTGAAGGAATTCCACCTCACTCTGAAGTTCTTGGGAGAAGTTGAGGAGAATGCTGTTGAGGGTATAAAGGAAAAATTGAGCAAAGTGAAGTTTGAAGGGTTTGATGCATGCACAAATGGATTGGGCGTTTTCCCTTCAATAGAAAGCATACGGGTGATCTGGGCTGGGCTTGAGCCAAAAGACAAGATAGAGGTATTACAGAATAAGATTGAGGATTCCCTCAAAGGGGTGTTTGCAAAAGATGACAAGTTCCATGCGCATATAACAATCGCAAGAGTCAAGTTCATTGAAAACAAGAAGCAGTTCAAGGATTCTTTAAATAATATAAAGCTAAAGAAGATAAAGTTCAGGGTTGATAGTTTCAAGCTAATAAAGAGCACATTGCTGCCTGTTGGGCCTGTGTATGAGGTACTGGAGGAGTATAAGGCAAGACATTAAATGATACATTGTATATACTACTTTAGAGTAGTTAAATACAGAAAGGTTTATATATTAGTTCTAGTATTATGTGTATATATAAAATGGTTAAAAGAAAAATTCTTTTGATAGGAAGGCACGGAGAAGCACCCCAGAAACCAGAAGGCGGAAGCAAGGATGAACTTCTTCCTGAGGCATTCAGTAAGATATATTTAGGCACAGGGATGCATCTGCGAAAGCTAGTGGAAGATTATGGTCTTTTGCCGGAAATGGCATTCTTAAGGCATACTCCAAAAGTCAGAACTAGATATACAGGACAAACTATTCTTATCAGCGGTTTCAATATGCAACCATCAGAAGGAAAAACTCCTCCGAAAAGTGCTGAGGATCTTGCAAAATATGATCTTTCCATGATAGAAAGTATAGAAGACAAAAGACTATTGTATAGCCACCCTTGCAATCTGTCAGGTGATAATCGGGATGATTTCAATCTAGCATTGTTCAGGCAAGGCAAACCGGGCCAGGAGAAGAACATAAATTATTGGCTGAACACTCCAGACACTGACATTTATGAAGGTGAATTGACTGTGCCTGGCAGAGCTATAATAAAGGACTGCAGGGAAGTCACGCAAGACAACCTAAGAAAATTGGTTTCAAGAAAGAACAATAAGGATCTTGGCGTCTCTGTTGCACATGCTGGCCGTGTTGATATCTGTTTGATACATCTTATCAATTCAGGAAGATCTGGCTCAAGACAGATAAGAGATATTATGGATATAGGAGGCATATGCAATATGGGTGAGTTTGCAACATTATCTTTAGAGGATATGGGATTAGACTACAAAGCAAATCTTGAGTACAGAGGGAGTAAATTTAATGTGATGTTAGATAGAATATTAGATAAAAAGAGATAGTAACCTTTTTAAATAACCCCTTTATTCTTCATTGTATAGCCGAAATACGAGGAAAGGCGCAAGTCAAGCTTGCGGACCTTGTATAGCTGATGAGGCAAGAAAAACTCAGCAATATGATATTCTATTGTATTGCAGGTATATTGCTTTGATTAAGATTAAAGTTTAATAAATCAGGAGGAAACAAGATGGTTGAACAGGAAAAATTATTGGTTCCGATTGACGAGTATCTAAAGTCAGGAATACACATAGGAACAAAATTCAAGACAAACTATATGGCGCAGTTCATCTACAAGGCAAGATCAGACGGCCTTTTTGTATTGAACCTACAGAAGATAGATGAAAGGATAGACATTGCGGCAAGCATGCTTGCAAGATATGCTCCAGAAGAGATAATCATAGCGAGCAGGAGAGAGAACAGCTGGAAGGCTGTGAAGGCATTCGGAAAAGCTACAGGGATAAGGGTCTTTGCAGGAAGATATCCTCCTGGGATATTGACAAACCCTGCGCTTGATAGATTCATAGACATAAAATTGCTTATGGTCACAGACACATGGCCTGACAGGAATGTTGTCAAGGATGCATTGGTGATAGGTATACCGGTCATTGCGCTTTGCGACACAAACAATCAGTCAAATGACATTGATTTTGTGATGCCTTGCAACAACAAGGGAAAGAAGTCATTAGGCCTTTTGTTCTGGATACTGGCAAAAGAATACATCAAGAGAAGAGGAATGCCAGAACAGGAACTGAAGATAGAAGATTTCACAGAAGAGTAAAGACAGATTTATTTTTTATTGTTTTATTTTCATTATCTTATTTTATCCTTCTTATGTTTTATTTGTTTTTACCTGATAATCAGAAATGACCTTATCACTGCTGTTTATCCTCTACTCCAAAAACCCCTTCATCCCTTATCTCAAGCATGACATTCTCTGATTCCGGGAGAGACCTGTGTTTCTTGAGTATCGCAATCCTCTTGTTCTTGTGTATCTTCTGGAGCTCTATGAGGCACTTGCTGCCGTATTTGACAATATCTCCCCCTACAAGATTTACTTTGTCTCTCTCGTCAAATGAACTATAGACCTGCGTTGTTATCAGGACAGGAATGTTCCTTTTTCTTGCAATCTCTGTAAGATAGGAGAACTGAAGGCCCAAGTCCCTGTTTGCCATTGTGACAGAGTGCTCATCACCCTTGTCTCTTTCAAGCCTGTACAGCATGGATATTGTATCAACTATTATCAGGCCAATCTTCTCATTCACCATCTGCCTTAGCTTGTCAAACACATTCTTCTGCTCTTCAAAATTTATTGGCTTGAAAAAAAGGAAATTATCAAGATCCTTTTTGTAGTCTTTTGAGACCTGCTCAAGCCTTGCTATTGAGAAACCCCCTTCGGTGTCTATATACATCACTTTTTTTCCTGATTTTATCACATTTAGCGCAGCAAGCATACAAAGGTTGGTCTTTCCAGATCCGGCTGGCCCATAGATGGTTGATATCACATCCCCTTCATAGCCCCCTTTTAGCATGGTATCTAATGCAGAAATGCCTGTGGATGTCTTATTAACCCCCATATTGATCATTGTATTCCCTGCATAAATCTTTATTTATCAATAAATCAGTAGTATATTATGTTTATATATCTTTCTAAAACTATATATATAAAGACTCATAAATTGTATAAAATGAAAAAAAGCTATTATATACTTGGCTTGATATTCATTTTGACGATTGCAACAAGGCTGATCCTGGCATTCCAGACCCCTTATTTTACAGGTGATGATTCATACTTCTCATTGAGGCAGGTAGAGCATATAAGCTCAACAGGGGTTCCTATCTATCAGGATAACCTTAGCTATGGAGGAAGAGAACAGGTATTTTTGCCGTTTTTCTATTATTTCCTGTCTTTTTTTGACCTGTTCATGCCGATAAATCTTGTCGGCAAGATAATTCCGAACATACTTTTATCTCTTATGGTTATAATAGTGTACTTAATCTCAAAAGAGATAAGCAAGGATGATGATGCATCATTATTCTCATCTTTTATATCAGGGTTCATACCAATATTCTTCAAGGAAACAGTAAACACGATCTCAGTATATTCTTTGGTTTTTCCTCTTATGCTCATGACAATCTATTTCTTCCTCAAGATAAAAGATAAGAACATGGTTTATTATTTCCTTATTGCCCTTTTCATGCTAATATTGACAAGCCCTGCAGTGATACTGCTTCTTTTGGGTTTTATATTGTACATATTCCTTGTCAAGCTTGAAGACCTCAAGCAGAGCAAGATAGAATTAGAGGTCATACTGTTCTCTGTAGTGCTTACAACATGGCTTATGTTCATAGTGTTCAAGAAAGCTTTCCTATTGAATGGGTTAGGGGTTGTTTGGCAGAACATACCTACCGGAATATTGGATAATTATTTCTCTGATATCACCATACTTGGAGCGATATACCAGATAGGGTCTTTGCCTCTCTCTTATGGAGTATATTCCATATATGATAATCTTTTCAGGAAAAAAGACAGGAAGCTGTATCTCATATTAGGGCTGTCATTCTCAACTGCCCTGCTTTTATGGATGAAGCTGATTGCGCTTGGGCCCGGCCTTATGTGCCTTGGCCTGATGATG
>JAPLZS010000216.1:7280-11245 GCA_026394915.1 Candidatus Woesearchaeota archaeon
AAAGGGGGTTTATTTTGCGACTCTCTTAATAGCGTTCATATTCGCTTCAGTGGTGCCTTCAATAGTCTCTGGGATATCAGCAGAGAAGAACGCTGTCTCGCAGAAAGAGATGGATGCCCTGAATTGGATCAATGAACACACAAGCAATGACTCTGTCATAATCTCTATGGTTGAAGAAGGGGAGCTCATATCATACATTGCAGGAAGGGCAAATGTCGCTGATACACATTTCGTGCTGCAGAAAGATGCTGAGAAGAGGTTCAGGAACATTGAGAAAGTCTACATGTCCAGATTTGAGACAGAGGCCCTTGGGGCGCTTCAGGAATATGATGTGAGTTACATATATTTTTCAGATGCTGCAAGAAAGACATTCGGAATAGATGATCTGGATTATACAAAAGACACAAGATGTTTTGAGAAGAAATATGACGACGGAGTCAGTATATTCAAGGTGACTTGCAAACTAAAATGAAAAAGACAGGAATCATGGATAGGGGGATGGACGAGAAGAAAACAATCATTTGCCTTATAGTTTTTGCCCTTGTAATCCTTGCGCTTCCGCAGCTGATAAGGGTTATGCAGGGTAACATGACAATAATGGGGGAACAGCCTTATTACCATGCAAGGATTGCGGAGAGCATCTTGGATAATGATATATCAATAAAAGATAATCTGGTTTATGGTGGGAGGAACACAATATTCACCCCGTACCATTTTATTGTTGCAGGAGCAGCCTATGCTATCGGGATAGAGAATGCGCTCAGGATTGTGCCTGTTATTTTTGGATTGATTTCAGTGCTGCTTTTCTACCTTATATTGAGAAGGTTTGATCTTGGCAGATTTATCAGAATAGCGTCTGCTGTCATACTTGTGATGTCTCCTGCGTTTATATACACATTCAGCTGCATGCAGGACTCAATGGCGATAATGCTCACTCTTCTTGGGATATACCTGATAACATGCAGGAAAAGGCTGTTAACCTTCCTTTCCTTTTTGTCCTTCCTTACTGCATCATTGTTCAGCATATTCAATTCATTGGTGATAGTTGCCCCATTTATTGTATACTCCTTGATTACAAAAAAACAGAGAAAACTCTCAATTATTCTTCTTGTGGTTCTTGCGGCTGCAGAAGCGCTGATTTATGCGATAAAACCAATCAGTTTCTTCAACGAGCTTGGACTAACATCACCAAACATACTAAAGGAGATTATCTCAGACATAGGCGGCCTATTCGGAATAGGCATATTCTGCTTCATAATTGCCATAATCGGTTTCTTTTATTCATGGAAAGATAAGAGAAGATACTACACAGCATATATAATGATGATTCTACTGCTTGTATCTTTTTATCTGGTCGGTGGCTTTGCTTTTGCATACTTAAATTTCTATCTCTCTGTGTTCGCTGGTATAGGGCTGTTCATGATAAACGAGATAAGGTGGGAGATGAGGATGATAAAGAATCTCACTTTGATCATAGTCGCCTGCGGATTCCTCTTTTCAATGATTTCTTTCTCTGTAAGGCTTGCTGATATGCCTCCTGATAACAATATGATGAACGGCCTTAGCTGGCTTAAGGAAAACTCAAAGGCATCTGACATCGTGATATCGCATTACTCAAACGGATATCTGATAGAGTATGCCTCAGGAAGGCCTGTCCTCATTGACGATTACATAAGCTCAATCCCTGAATTTGAGAGAAAATATCTTGATGTTGATTCATTGTTTTATTCCTCTGAACTTGGCCAGGCAAAGGGCATAATGGACAAGTATGGTGTCAGATATATTGTCATAACAGAAGATATGAAAGAGGGGTTGGTCTGGGATAACAAAAACTCTGGATTGCTGTATCTTCTCAGGAATAAAGAAACATTCAAGAATATCTATGGATCGAAGGAGATAGAGATATGGAAATATCTAGGGTGAGACATCAGCTGAGTATATGATTGACCTCTTTCTTTCCAAACAGGCCGTATCTCTTGTCAAGCATGAAAACCCCTATAAAGAGTATCCCGCCCATGAGATTATTTGTCATGTCCATGCATGAGTTCTGCCATGGGCCTTCAAATGGGGAGCTGTCTCCTGCACCGAATTCCATGAATCCTTCACCATAGCCGAAGATTGTAAATCCGATATATTCTGTTATCTCATTCAATGAACCGAGTCCAAGGACACACAAAAGGAGTATGGCAAACATAAGATACTTGCTGCTGAATGCCTTTTTTAAGTAAGGGTACAGCATTGAGGACAATGCGACTGCAAGACATCCTGTCCCAAACGAATGGACAAACCAGTCGTAATGATAGGCCAATTGGGGTGCGCCATAAAGCTCGCCGATATAGTTTGCATTGTAAGGTATGATCTTGTATAACCCTATGATGTGGATGAAGAATCCTATTGCGAGGAATATAGGGACTGTTCTTTTGAAACCAAACAGAAGATGGAGGAAAAAGGCGATTGAAATGAGAACCATCACAGTTATGAAATCCGTCAAAGGCGGCGAAATTCCTGAAAACGGAGAGATTATGGCTTGTATAAGATAGAACGCAATGACTATTAAGAAGATTGTTGAAGTAGGTTCAAAGAGCCTGCTTCTGATGATTTGCCATCGTGAGATATTCTTTTCCTTTTTATCTGGTGCCATTCTTCTATATACTCCATTTTGCTTGCCTCTTTTTTATACAATCAATGATTTATAGATAAATATTATTTAACAGAAGAAACATCTGTATTCTTGTTGAGCAAGAACCATTCCATGGGCTCTCCGAATATTGATTTGAATATGCCTTTATTCACGTATAACGTGGTTACAATGCCTATGCTGAATGACGACAAGAGCATCTTAAAGAGATATCTTGACTTGCCTACCTTGTATAAAGAGACCATGCTTGCGATTATGAGTCCGGATGTCAAAAGGATATTCAAGGCCAATTCAGAGAAGAATTTAGGCAGGTCTATCGGAGCTGGCCTGTTTGTCACAAAACTAAATGTTCCGAATATGAATAAGGATATTATCATTACAGGCAATGTATAGCCGAACCCTGCGCAGAAGCTGAGCAGCTTCATTTTTGCTGATGTTGCCCTGCTGAACAGGATGTCTTTTGTATGGCAGATATAAGCGGCAACAACGCCGTATGCCCATCTCATCTGCTGTTTGTAAAGATCTGTTGCCTTGAATGGCACATCGCTGTAGCATTCCAAGCCTTCAAGATATATTATCTTCTTGCCTTCCTTATGCAGCCTAAGTGAGTATTCGACATCCTCTGTAAGGCTCCCCGATCTCCATTTTCCAAGCCTTATCAAGTCTTTCTTCCTTATTGCCTCTGCTGACCCGCATAAAGAGCCTGTCTCGAACCTGTCCATAAAGGAAAGTACAACATGATGAAATACGTGGACTATTGTCGAGGATAATACTGTTATAAGATTCTGATCAAAATTATTGAAGTTCCATCTTGCCTGGACAGCAGATACATTCTTGTCACGCACAAAAGGAGCCACAATCCTTCTCAGGAAATCGCTTTCAGGCGTGAAATCAGAGTCAAATATGACCAGGATCTCTCCTCTTGAATGATCAAGCATATTATTCAGGTTTCCCGGCTTGAACCCTGTGTTCTGCTTTCTTTTTATGACATTTACATTGTTGTGGATATCTGCAAATTCCTTGAGTCTTTTTGATACAGACTTGTCATTGCTGTCATCTCCTATCAATATCTCATACCTGTCTTTTGGATAATCAAACTCAAGGCATCTCTGAGCGCATCTCAATGCGATTATCTCGTTCCTTGTTGGGATCTGGATCGTAACAAATGGCGCTTTGCTCATGTCAAATCCTTTCTCTTCCCGCTTTTTTCTCGGAATCATTGCTAATACTGAGAGTATGAGATAGAATATCGTGAGCCCTATTGTCGCGTAAAGGAAAACATAGAAAATCTTGTCAAAGGCAAGATGAAGATGATCAAGAATTGCCC
>JAPLZS010000005.1 GCA_026394915.1 Candidatus Woesearchaeota archaeon
AGTAACAAGAAAATCAGAATAATCCAGGGTTATGACTCCGCTTTGCGGCCATCTCCACCTCAATCCTGCCTGCATATTTCCAACAGGTATTGATGATTCACTGAGCGGCCCATACATGAGCATATATCTTGATTCCAGCTCTGCAACAACATTGCCGAGGCCTGTGCAAGAGCAGTCTGTCCTTTTCAATCTCATCCTCAGGCCATAATTAGTGCCTTGCCTAAGATTGCTGATACAAGCAGACCCATAAACATAATTCTGGTGGAATAACTGCACCGCATCTCCAATAGTAAAATCTTTGCTTAAATTTATCTTTTGAATTTTTCACACCCTGTTCTAATCAACTAAATAATCTTCACTCTTTTTAACAGAATTATGCTATTTATAATGATTATTTATCTGCTTGCGTCAGCCTGTCTCTCAAGCTCAAGCTTCTTCAATATCGCGTTTGAGTTCTGGCTTGAATTGTAGGCAGCCATTATCTCATCGGTCAATGAGTCTACCATTGATTTCTTCTTGTTGAAGCTTGAATGATAAGCGCCCTGCACCATGAGCTTAAGCGCAAGGTCAACCCTTCTCTGGGGAGCGCACTCAACCGCCTTGGGATACCTTGCTCCGCCGTACTCTATTGTGACAATCTCCTCTCTTGGGCAGGCATTCTCAAGCGCCTTGACAAACACTGCAATAGGATTCAGCTTTGTCCTCCTTTCAAGAGCCTCAAAGACGCTCTCTATTATCTTGTAAGCATTGTGCGATTTTCCTGTTATGTTGCCGGAAGTTGACTTGAAATGTTTCTTACCCTTGTGGCCGGATGACATTATCTTGTTCATAAACCTCTCGACAATGAATGTCTTTGACTTGTTGAACCTGACTCCAAAGTTCTTTCCGCCTGTCCTTGGGACAAGCCTTGGAGTGAGTGTTATATAATCCCTCAATCCAGCATCATCTACATGGATTTCCTTTGTGCTCCACCTGTTGAATGCCAGTATCTCTGCCATATATCTTATACCACCTGAAAAGAAAGAAAAAGCAGGGGTTTATAAAGTTTTGGTGAGCGAGATTGCATAATTTCATTCCCAAAACCTACAAAAATGTACTCATTTTTGAGGTTCTGCGGACATTTTGTCCGCATAACCTTTAAAAACCAGACCTTATTCTGTTATATTGATATATAATGCCTAAAGCAAAGAAGAGCAAAAGAAATACAGCTAAAACGTCCAGTGCAAAGAATGAAGAACTGAAAAAGTCAGTCCCTGGCCCCTATAATTTCAAGGAAGTAGAGGAATCTGTATTAGAATTCTGGAAAAAGAACAAAGTATATGAGAAGGCCAAGAAAAAGAACAAAGGCAGGAAGACATTCTATTTCCTGGATGGCCCTCCGTACACATCAGGCAAGGTCCATATAGGCACTGCATGGAACAAGGCCCTGAAAGATTCTTTCTTAAGATATAAGAGGATGTCTGGCATTGATGTCTGGGACAGGGCAGGATATGACATGCATGGCCTTCCTACAGAGCATGCAACTGAGAAGAAGCTTGGCATAAAGAACAAGGATGAGATCCCTAAGTTTGGCGTCGGCAAATTTGTAGAAGAATGCAAAAAGCTCTCTGTTGAGAACATGGAGCTGATGAATGATGATTTCTCAAGATTGGGCGTATGGATGGATTTCAAGGATGCTTACCAGTCAATAAAAGACGAGTTCATAGAAGGAGAATGGTGGCTGATAAAGAAAGCGCATGAGAACAAGAGATTATATGAAGGAAGGAAGACAATGCACTGGTGCGCAAGCTGCGCAACAGCGCTTGCAAAGCATGAATTAGAATATAAGGAGATAAAAGACAATTCAATTTTCTTCAAATTTAAGGTATCTGGCTCAAAGAATGAATATCTCATAGTGTGGACAACGACTCCATGGACACTTGCATTCAATCTCGCAGTCATGGTGAATCCAGAGCTTGATTATGTTAGGGCAAAAGTCGATGATGAAGTCTGGATACTATCAAAGGCATTGGCAGGGCCTGTTGTGCATGCTGTCGCTGAAAAGGAGATGGAGATAATCAAAGAGATGAAAGGAGAGGAATTGAAAGGAATAAGATATGACCATCCGTGGCTTGATGACATCCCTGCACTGAAAGAATTGAAAGAGAAGAACGACAAAGTTCATACAGTTGTCCTGAGCAAGGAATATGTTGACACAAGCGCAGGAACCGGATTGGTCCATTGCGCTCCTGGCTGCGGCCCAGAGGATTATGAAGTCGGTTACAGGGAAGGCCTGCCTGCTTTCAATAATATAGATGAGCAGGGAAGATTCCCAGAAGAGATGGGCAGATTCAATGGGCTTATTGCAAAGAAAGACGATCCTGAATTCATAGAAGCATTGAAAGAGAAAGGAAGCCTTATAGCAGTAACGCCAGTTGAGCATGATTATGCTCACTGCTGGAGATGCCATCATCCGGTTGTTTTCAGGACAACACCCCAGTGGTTCTTCAGGATAGAAGACCTGAAGGAAAAGATGAAGGGGCTCAACAAGGAGATACCCTGGGTTCCTGACTGGGCAGGGAACAGGCAGTTCAATTCATGGCTTGATAATCTCAGGGATAATTCAATCACAAAGCAGAGGTTCTGGGGAACTCCATTGCCTGTATGGAAATGCGGAACAGAAGGCAGCGCAGGAAAAGAAGGCGAAAAAGGCTGCGGAAATTATGTTGTTGTAGGAACAAAAGCAGAGCTGAAGAAGCTTGCAGGAAAGCTTCCAAAAGATCTGCACAAGCCATGGATCGATGAGATCACAATCAAATGCAGCAGGTGTGGAAAGCAGATGAAGAGGATACCTGACATACTTGATGTCTGGGTCGATGCAGGATGCACATCATGGATATGCCTGGGCTATCCCCAGAAAAAGGATCTTTTTGAGAAGATGTTTCCAGCTGATTTCATACTTGAAGGAAAGGACCAGATAAGAGGATGGTTCAATCTGCTTTTTGTGGCATCAATGGTGTCAATGGGAAAGCCGAGTTTCAAGGCAGTGTACATGCACGGGTTTGTGAATGATGCTCAGGGAAGGAAGATGTCAAAGAGCCTTGGAAACTATATACTTCCCCAGGAAGTCGTTGAGAAATATGGTGCAGACTCCTTCAGGTATTATTTAATAGGCGGAGCAAATGCAGGCAATGACCTGAATTATAATCTTGAGGATGTCAAGATAAAGCACAAGAACTTAGGGGTGTTGTGGAATCTGAAGAATTTCCTTGTTGACATGAAAAGGCAGGGAATAAAGCTTGTGAAAGCTCCAAAGATGTCGATTGAAGAGAAATATATCATATCCAGATTGAATTCAGCAATAAAGAATGCAACAGAGAAATTCGAAAGATATAATCTTGATGAGACTCCTCTGATTGTAGAATCACTTTTCCTGGATCTCAGCAGGACATACATACAGCTTGCAAGGGACAAGCTCTCTCTTGGATCAAAAGAGGACAAGGAAGCAGTCATGTACTGCGTCTATCATGTCATGCTAGAGACAATTAAATTATTGGCTCCGATCTGCCCTTTCATAACAGAGAGGATCTACCATGATCTCAAGGATGAGTTTGGGTTGAAAGAAGAGAGTGTCCATTATCTTGCATGGCCAAAAGCAGATTCCAAGATGATAAATGAGAAGCTTGAGGCTAATTTTGACATCGCAAACAGCATATTGCAGTCAATACTTGGCGCAAGAGAGAAGTCCCAGCTTGGATTGAGATGGCCTCTCAAGAAAGCCACCATTGTCACGAAGAAAGAAGAGGTAGGAGCAGCTGTCAAGCAGCTTGAAGATATAATCAAAGTGCAGGCAAACATAAAATCCCTTGAAGTCAAGGATTCGATGCCCGGCCTGAAGAGGACAATAAGGGCAGACTACGGCAAGATTGGCCCCCAGTTCGGCTCTGACTCTCCGATAATAATCGCAAATTTCTCAATGATGCCTGCAGAGGCGATACTGAAGAAGATAGAGGAGCAGGGATATTATGATCTCAGGGTGGATAGCAAGACATACAGGCTGAAAAAAGAGCATATGCTGATCGAGAAGAACCTTCCGAAGGCAGTGTTCGAGGCAGAGTTCAGATACGGAGAGATCTACATCGATCTGGAGAGGACAAAAGAATTAGAAGCAGAGGGCTTTGCAAGGGAGATAATGAGGCATGTGCAGCAGATGAGAAAGAATGCAGGCATGCAGAAGAGCGACAGGATAGAATTGTTTGTTGCAGTCGATGCAGAGCTTGACAATATGCTCAAGCTATGGCATGATCCTATAATGGAGAAAGTAGGCGCAGATGAAATATTGATCACGACTGTAAGGCCTGCAAGAGACTATCCTAACCAGACTGAGATAAAGATAAAAGGAAGGAATGTGTTTGCTGGGATAGAGAAAGTCTGATTATCCCATATCATTTCTATATTTTTCATTCCAGAATTAAAATATGAAACTCTTTTTGATTGTTCATTTCCACATCTTGTTCAGCACATCGACTGTATAAAGTATTATCGCATGGGCCTGGTTCTTTGACGGGACGAATGCCTCCTGCTTCTTGTGCACTGAGAATATCCTCACGTTGTTTATAAGGTGGATCTGCTGCGTGAGCGCAGGATCAATGTCAATGTTCTTCTCCTTCAGTTTTGCAATTAGGTTGCCAAGGCCTATTCCTGGATTCTTCTCAAGTATGTCCTGGCCTGTTGCCTCATAATATTTCCTGTGCAGGCAGGTCTCAAGGACCCTTCCGCAGAGTATTGTAGCGCTCCTGTAAACTCCTGCATTGAAGCATTTCTCTATCTCAGAGAGGTCTGCTGCAACATCGCTCTTTATCTCGGCTGGAAGCAAAGGGGCCTTCAATGATATTCCGTTCACATCAATCTTTTTTGGAATGGACAATCTTGATGAGATCTCGCTGATCCTTGAAAGGGAATCCTTTATTCTCTTGAAGTCTGACCTGTTCTCTGACCTGCTCTTCTCAATATCTTTCCACAATATCAGCAGCTCAAGAGCAGCGTCCTGGCCTTTGCATTCAGAAGCGATGTTTGCTATTTCTTTCTTCAATTCATTGAAGCAGCCTTCAAAAGAGTTCAGGTAATAGCTGTTCTTCTTCTCCTTAAAACTATAAATGTTGCTTGCCTTGCTGTCTTTTTTGGTTGTGTTTGAGATAGAGACATCAAGCCCTTTCTTGCTTATCTCGCCTATTGCATCATCCAGTCTTTTTATCTTTGTGTTTATATCAGGCATAGGAAAAAATAAAGAACAGAGTTATAAAAATATTGTCATTACATTTTGTTATATCACCCATACCATATACTATCTGACAATCTATCTCTTCTTTGACAAAGCATCAATCTTTGCCTCTATCCTCCTGAGCTGGGCATCTGTTGTGTCTATCAGCCTTCTCAGGTGCACATATACGTTCTTTATGTACATAGAAAGGAATACATAGACTAAAACTATAACGATAGATATCACTATAAAACTTACCAGACTATAGAAATACATTGCTTCTACCATTTTGCACCTCTTTTCTTTGTTTATTATGCTCTTTTTTGTTAATTGCTATATAATGGATATACAAAACAAAACCTATTTAAATAGTTTGTTGAAAGCTACAATAATCCTCTCAAAAACCAGTTCCAGAGAACTTTTATCAAAACCTTTAATCTTCCACTAGACATTGTGGTTTCTGCGAATAATAGGGGTGCAGAGCCTGTAAACAGGTTTTGCACAAACACTGGACACTGGACATAATCGAGTGAGGTATTTAAACGAGGTGAGCTAAACTAATATGCATGAAAAACCAGACAATATCAAAGGATACGCCTTTGGCCGAGATAACTTTAAGGAAGTATGAGAGACCGTTGAATCTTGACCAGAGAGAGCTTGTGAGAAAGCTTTGCCTTTCGACAGGCCTTCTTCAGCCAGGAGACTCAAGGGACATTGTTGTAGACATTCTGTATGTTCTGCTGAAATCAAGGAAAGATAAAAAGGAATTGAGCTCAGACGAGATAAAAGATCTTGTGATACAGTCAAGGAAGGATTCCAGCCTTGCAATCGCAGGAGTGGCCTCATCAAACATCAGAAGGCAGCTCAAGAGGCTCAGAGACCTGTTCCTTGTTGATAAAGTCAAGAACAATTACAGGATAAATGAGCATGACAGCCTGAACAACATCTTCCAGGAGAAGATAGAGCAATACCTGCTCCAGACAGTTCTGAGCAGGGTGAAGGATTACATTGATGTCGTTGACAGGGAGTTCTGAATCAGATAAAACCAAACTTATACACATAAAACCTTAAGAATCATATTATTTTTTATTTTCTTCTTTTCTTATTATTCTTATCAAACAGGTTATTCATCTCTCTGCCCAGATTGTAAAGGACAAGCTTGAATTCATTTCCAATGTCTTCCCACTCTACCTTCTTTCCTTTCCTGGATTGTGCTCCTTTTTCCATATTCTTCATCTTCATCTCCCGCTTTCTCCTAAAATTCTTCTCTTTCCCCTCGTCATAAGCATGTTTTGGCCTGCCCCCTCTTGCAACAATCAAGATATAACCAACTATCAATACCATTACAGGCACTAAGATATAGATCAATGTGAATGGGATTATCAATGCAGCATACATCAGAGGGTTCATCACTGCAAGTTTGTAGATCAATGTGATTATCAGTATACTCAATAATGCGCTCGTTATAGGGGCAAATACATTGAATGGAAAATAAAAGCTCCAGAATATCTCATTTATTATATCTATTATCATTATCAGGAAGAAGAAAGGTATATTCTCGTTCATGAATGAGATTATCTGCATTCCCCACGCATTGTTTATGCTAAGCGCAACAATATTCGCTATGCCAAGCAGTATAAGGAACATTATAAATCCGAATATCTTCCAGAATATTATCTTAAGGACAGATCTTGCCATGATATTATAGAATGAAATGACATTTAAAAAGCTTGCGAACCGCCAACTTTAAAAAACAAGGCTCATTACGCTGTTTCATGAGAATCCCAAAGAGATATGGCCAGTCAAAGTCAAACAAATGCCCGTTCTGCGGCATAGAGGCAGTGTTCCATAATGCGCAAGGAATCCCAGTCTGCAGGAAGCACAAGGACATGAATCTTCAGGATCTTAAATGCATGTGCGGAGAGCCTCTTGAGTCAAGGACTGGGAAGTTCGGAGCATACTTTTACTGCATGAACTGCGGGAATGTTAATTTTAAGAGGGCTATTGAGGTCAATGAAGGAAGACTGAACAGGCAGAAGATGCCTGAGATCGTGACAAGGGAGAAGAAATACAATAATCCCAAGAAGTTTGAAGAAGTGAAGTCAGAGCTGAAGAAAGAGAAGAGCGGGCCCACAGAGACAACAGTCAGATCTGATGAATTGGATTTTATGTTTGACTGA
>JAPLZS010000085.1:0-2649 GCA_026394915.1 Candidatus Woesearchaeota archaeon
GAACCTGCGACTTTTCTTGTCTTGCAGATTGATCCTGGACCGACTCCAATACCTATTGCATCTGCTCCTGCCCTGAGCAGCGGTTTGACCCCTTCAGGATTGTCTATATTGCCTGCTGCAACATCAACATCAAAATGTTTTTTTATGTATCTTATAGTATCCAATCCAATCTTTGTATTGACATTCGCCTGTTTCACTTCAATGACATCAACGCCTGCCTTGACAAGCAGTTCTATCCTCTCTTCTGTCCCTTCACTCACAAGGACTCCGACAGAAGCGCCAACAAAAAGCCTTCCATATATATCAACATTCGGCTTTATTGAATTATCCTTATTTTCGAACAATATCCTGTTTATATCTGCCATAGAATACATGCCGACTAATTCTCCTTTTTTGTTCACTAAAGGAAGAACTGCTTCATTCAAGTTGATCATCAGCTCATACGCTCTTTTCAAGGTAGTGCCTGGCGTAGCAGTCTTTACTCTGCCTTCAGAGACCTTGCACATGACATCTTCTATCCTCATGTTCGGCCGTTTTGTATAAGCCTTTAATGTCCTGTCATAGATGAACCCTATAAGCTGGTCCCTGTCATTCACAATGGGAAAGTCCCGGAATTTCCATCTCTTCCTTGCGCATTTCTCAAGTATATCGCCTATTGTCTGACGATTGTTGAAATAGATCGGCTTGTCTATCAAAGCATTGAGGAAATGTTTAACTGCGCTAACTTGGTCTGCCTGTTCTTTTGGCGAAAGATGGTTGTGTATTATGCCTAACCCCCCGTTATTTGCCATCGCTATTGCCATGTCTTTTTCAGTCACATCGCTCATGGCTGCGCTTACCTGGGGCGTTATGAGAGGAACATTGGTGGAAAAGAAACTGCTGAGATCTGCCTCGGCAGGGCCTACTTCAGAATGTCTTGTTCTCAATGTGATATCATCATATGTTATTGCAAGCATATCACGTTCGCATTTTCTGATCAGCTTTGTCAGGGATGGACTAGGGCCTAATCTGACGTACTCTCTTTTCATCCCATTAAATGATATTGGTTCTGATATCTGTTTTGCCATTTTTATTGTTTTGCAACCTCTCCCTTCTCAAACGTCCTGTTCCCGTGGAATCTCTGGTAGACAGCCATTATTATCCTCTCAGATTCAGCTGTATAAGTCATAGGATCAGAAATTGTCATTATTGTATCTATATCCAGCCTGAAGTTTATGTCTTTATTCTCTCTAAGAACTTCGCTGAAGGGCGTCCTCTCTAGATAAGCCTTTGTCGCCAGCTTTCCAAGAAGGTCATGCGCAGCCTTCCTTGCCATAGGGTTCTGAGTAAGCTCAGGATCAGTTAGATATGCAAGAACTCTTGAAGATGTTGTTGTCCCATAAGTCCTGCCTATCCTCTCTTTTATCCTGTCGAGTTTTGGCTCAACAGTATACATCACATTTGCTATCTCTCTTGTGCCTTCGTCCACTATCTTGAAAGAATCATCAAGCGTGATCCTGTCCGAAGCAGAGCCTGTCAGGTCTCTTCCGTAATCCATCTCGCAGGCGCACATCATCGTCGTGATAAATCCTCTCACCTGGTTTGCAAATGATTTTGCCTGCTCTTCCTTGTCAGGATTCCCCCCTTTTGAATCTTTGTGAGGCATTGAAGATGATCCTTTCTTGTCTTTCTTCTGGAACATGCAGTCTACATCATCGCTCTTCAGCCATCTTATGTGGCTTGCCAGGTCTGCAACTGTCTCCATATAAAGGCCTATTGCGCATTCGATCTCTGCAAGGAATTCTCTCGCAGGAACCTGCGATGACGCAATCATATGATTTATGCCCAGTTTACTGCATAATCTCTCTTCAAGGTCGATTCCGTCAACGCCAACCGCATGCGCTGCATGATAATTTCCTGTTGCATCTGACCATTTCCCATAGATTGAATTGTCATAGACATGCTTCAGCCTGTTTATCCCGAACTGGAGCCTTTCAGCATAATTTGCAAATGCCCTTCCGAAAGTCTCAGGCACTGCATCAAAAAGATGAGTGACCTGTATGTGAGGGATATCTTTCCATTCTATTGATCTCTCAAGAACAACATCTCTCAGGTTCTCAGCAGAATCGATAAGGATCTCAATCGCTTTCTTCATCCTTACTGCTTTTGCAGTTTCTGTTGAGTCTGCGCTTGTCATGTACTTGCCTATGTGCGGCCTCGCAGATTCTTCAACAGCGCTTGTGAGCATATTTGTGACTGCAATGACATCATGACCAGTCCTTTCTTCCTCTTTTCTTACATCTTCAGGATTGGCATATTCCAGTGTCGCTTTTTTCTTTATCTCTGCAGCAGCTTCAGGGGGGACCTTGCCGGGATATTTCTCGGAGATCGTCTCAGGAACAAGACCCTGAACCCTCAAGATTGATTCAATTGTCTGGTCAGGGCCGAGGC
Source organism: Candidatus Woesearchaeota archaeon (assembly GCA_026394915.1). Taxonomy (GTDB): domain Archaea; phylum Nanobdellota; class Nanobdellia; order Woesearchaeales; family UBA12501; genus WJJV01. The sequence goes on from JAPLZS010000085.1 coordinate 2,431, forward strand.
AATTGCACATATCCTCTGTGCCATATCTTCCTGCAACAAGATATTTTGGATCTACTACCTTCTTGTTTGATCTTTTCGGCTGTGTTCTTTGTTCAGGTTCCATTGTGATCACTTCAAATCTGATTCATCTTTATCTCTTCTCAAGATGCTGGAAATATTTGTCCATCTCTCTGACAATTTGCTGCAGTGGAGGAACTCCTGGGAATATATCCCTTCCAA
>JAPLZS010000085.1:2658-4392 GCA_026394915.1 Candidatus Woesearchaeota archaeon
CCCTTCCAAGCATCGCATTTGTCGGAGCAAGATACTGCGCTTCAAACAATTCCCTGAATGCAGGGTCAAGCGGCTTTGGCCTGTATTGGCATTGAGACTGCCAGTTAGGTATCCCTGCTTTTGATAATCTTCCGCATTCCTCAACCCATTCAGGCTGTGTTATCCTGTAATATTGCCTTCCTGGTTCCTTGCTTATCTGCACCCATCTTCCATTATATTTTACAAGCCCTCTTATTTCATCAAGAGCCCCTACAACATCGCCGAATGATAATTCTCTTTGAGGTCCGAATACAAATTCATCCTTGCCATCAGCATTTATCATATCAATCATTTTATAGATATCAGAAACAACATTCAGGCCCTGCTTTGCCAGCTCAATCATCACTCTCTGCTCTTTTCCTGATATCCCCATCTTCTTAAAGTCTTCCCATTTTATGTGTCTGTCATACTTCTCGTATTTAGTCGTAGAATCAAATACTGGCTCTGGGAATTTTGTGAATGGTGCAGGAATGCCGTCAAAACCATAATCTTTTAGATTTACTTCTCCTGATCTCATCCTTTTCAGAAGAGAACTTCCTTCTGGAAGCCATGCCCTATAGATGAATTCAACAGGAGCGACATAATTTCCTTCTCCTCTTTTCTGCGCTTCTATAAAAGCAGAATAATCATAATCAACAATCACTTCTTTGCCGTCTTTTTGCCCCATTATAGGCTCAGGATGAATCACTCTTACAAGCTTGAATCTCATCCTGTTTATTGGTTTCTTTGCATCATGGACTGAGATTACTGATCCATCTTTATCAACAAGACCAAGATAATGATTAGGTATACCCCTATTGTTCATCTCTTCAAACATGACTGCAGCTTTCATGCATTCAGCTGCCCCTTTGCCTCTTATTGAGTCAGGCATCGAGTCTCCGCCATGAGTATAATCAAATGCGCCCCATTGATCTGTGAATTCAAACTCACCTATGCCTGTCTTTGAAATATCTGCCGGAACGATTACGCTTGTATTTTTTGTGCTTCCCATTCAAACCACCCTTGTTTATTTTTTTGTTTATTATACTTATCTTATCCTGTTATTTTCCCTCACTCTTTTATTCTAAGACCCGGACTAGTCAGCGGATTCATGTCAAGCTCTTCAACAATATCCCTCTCTTCATAGGTTCTCCTCTTATCAGCTGCAAGGCCCTTTATCTTCTGCATAAGTTCAGGATTGTTCAATGATAATATCTTTGCTGCAAATACTGCAAGGTTCTGCAAGCCATAGACCTGGACAAAAGGTATATCTTTCGGGCTCCAGCCATAATCATTTGGATATGGATAAGGGAAACCGCCTGAATCTTCACAGAAGACCTGTATCGATATCTCTGGTGATTTAGAATCATAAAATAGCGGAACATTGCAATAGCTCAGCATAAGGCCGCTTGAATCATCTTTTCTGATCCCTAATTCTGAAAGCTTTCCCTCAAGCTTTCCTGATATATCTGATGGATTATAGACTGCAACAGAATCTCCTTCAAAGTTCAGTATTCCTGCAGCAGCCATGAGCGCTTTCTGCCTCTGCAATGTCTCATAAATCTTCTTCCCGTCTTTTACAGAGCATCTTTCATATTCAGTCCCTGCTATCGCTGCATGACCCGGCGGAACAGCTATCCCAAGCTGAGCCACAGCATCAAGCGGAACTGAGATGATTGGAATAGTGACCTGCGTTGCCTGTATGCTAGGCAGAGC
>JAPLZS010000085.1:4397-5824 GCA_026394915.1 Candidatus Woesearchaeota archaeon
CGGCAGAGCAAAGTAAAGTCCGCCCTGAAGAACAGCTACAACCTTTGCGCCCTGCTCTTCAACAAGATCCTGCATCTGCCTGCTGTACTTTGTCATCAGATCAAAGCATCCATGGCAGGATTCAATGACTGGTTCTATAGCGGTTATCCCATTCTCAGCCATGTATTGCCTGAACGGAATGCCCTTGATCATGACATCCTCAAAACCAGGATCGCTCGGCGAACCTTTTCCTAAGACAAGTATCTTTTTTGCTTCTTTCATAAAGAACAGCCTCCAGCATCAATATCATCAAAATATGTGCAGAACATACTATAAGATTCTCTCTGCTCTCTTAAGATTTTATGACCCCTCATTGAATCAGAATATCCTGATTTATTTATATTTCTTTCTGTTTTAGTATCTCTTTCTGAGTGAGAACTGGCCTGTTTTTGTCTCGTATCAGTGATTAGTAACTCAGAAACTCTTCAGAAAAATGAGGCATCATATGCTGTCATGCACTTTTGCTCTGATTGACTCAGGATAGAGAGGAGATGGGCATCTTGCTGCATACTGCATCCCCTCTTTCATGAACCACATCAGCACGTTCTTCTCATTGTTGAGGCCGTCGATGACAGTGTAGAATGTCTCTTCCTTCTTGATGCCTGACTTCTCGCGGAGCTCTTCCCAGTCAGATATCCTCTCGATGATTATTGTGATCATATGATGATATGCAGAAGACTCATTTATATATTTTGTTTATGCTATAAAGAAAAATTTATATAATGCCATGTTTTAAATCATAAAAAAGAGGTTAGAAACCTCAGTGTTCTTTGAGGTATTAGGATTAAAAACAGAAGGTGAAATGATGGGTATTGGCGATATAACTTATGAAACAGCGGGAGTTTCTATTAATGCTCAGAATAAAGTTAATACACAGGTACTTAAGATACTTAAGGCAAATGGAATGAGGGCAGAAGGATTCTTCGGGGGGGCAGTCAGTATACCTCCTCAAATGATGAGTCTTGAAAAACGCTTTATAGGCATTTCTGGCTCAAGCCTTGAAGACAGGGATGATGCAAGAGTGGCAGGAAGGCTGACTGCATCGAATGCATTCAGCAACATGCCGAATGGAGCAAAGCCTCTTGCTGCGCTTGACTATTTCGCAAGTCCTGACATGGATGATAATGTACCTCATTTTGTGGAAGGTGTTGCTCGTTCATGCATTGACAATCATATCCCTGTTATAGGCGGAGAAAGCGCCCAGATGCCGGGCACATATAAAGAAGGAAGAAGAGATGCATTTGTCCATATAATCTATTGTTCCGGCAGTGAAATCTCCACTGAAGTTGTTGATATAATCCCCCTGATCAGAGGCATGAAGACCCCTCTGCTCGTAGGAAGCACAGATGGCGTCGGCACAAAGACAAGGATAGTGAAGAATGCCGCTG
>JAPLZS010000063.1 GCA_026394915.1 Candidatus Woesearchaeota archaeon
ATAAATAAGGAATCGCCAGTGCTGCCATCTTGTTATCCTTGACTTCATTATGTCTGCTTTTGAGATGAAATCATATGCCCTTGCAAGGTCAGCAGGGTCCTCATATTCTTTCGGAAGATTCTCGTCAATCCAGAGAAATACCTCATCTATCTTCTCTTCTATGTTCTCGAATGCGCTGAGAGCAATCTTGACATCAGTTGTCTTCAATACTTTCATCACAGCATTAAGGATAGTCTCTGTCTGCTCTCTCTGCCCTAATTCATCGATTGACTCCCTTGATATCTCTTTATCAATCCCAGCTATTATCTGAAGGTCATTTATCGCAGCCCTTATGTCTCCGCCCGATCTTCTTGCAAGTGTCTTGAGGTCATCTTCCTTGAATTTGATATTCTCTTTTTTTGAGATGCTGACCAGAAGATTGACTATGCAGTTATAATCCGGCTTGCTGAACTCTATCATGGCACTTTTTTTCCTGAGAATGGAGAGCTTCTTGTCAAATGGATCAACTGCAGTGCAGATTATAGGGAATGCAGAATATTCAATCAGTTTTGCGAGCGCATTTATACCTCCCCTGTCCTCTTTTCCGCTCAGGCCGTCAACCTCATCAATCAGTATTATCTTTCCTTTTGAAAACAAGGACATCTGCCTTGATGATGCTCCGACAACAGAATTGATCTGCTCCTCGTTCCTGAAGTCAGATGCATTGATTTCGATGATCTCAAGATCAAGCTCACGCGCAACAGCATAGACGGCAATTGTCTTTCCGCTTCCGACTGGACCATAGATTATGGCTGCTTTCTTCTTCTGCTTCTTGTAATTTGATGCAAAACTGCTTATCTGCTTTATCGCCTCTTCCTGTGAGATTATCTCAGAAGTCTTTTTTGGCTGATATTTCCTTGTCCAGGGAATGCTGTTATTTTCCTGCATAAGATGTAAGGTGTTGTTTTGTATTTAAATTTCTTTGTTTTAAGGGTATTTTGCGAAAAAAACGCAACATTTAAATACTATTATATAAAATAATCAATAGAATATGCTTAAAGATATTAAAAATAATATTATTTATATATAAAACAGCATAGAAAAAGCTTTAAGATGGTAAAGATACAAAGATTACCAAACGGGCAGCTTGTGATAACTATTCCGAAAAGGCTTGCAGAACTCAAGGCATGGGACAAAGGCACAAGGCTCATGTTCAAGGATCATTCACCTGAATCATTCATTCTTGCTGTCGACAAGAAAGAGAAGGAGAAATCGGCAAAGTCAGCTAAGTAAAAGAAGAAAATGGATAAATTAACGCCGGTAAAGATTGGAAGCATTGCAAACATATCAATATCAAAGATAGCATTACAATCATTATTTGAAGGCCTCTGCAGCAGGTTTAAGTACCCCCACAAATACTTATCAGAATAATTCTGCTGCTGCAGAGGCTATTCATTTATCTTTATTTGATTTCAGGGATCCATGCCATTTGCCACTAATTTATTCCTTACTTACCTGATAGGAATTTGATAGACTAAATTTACCTACTAAGTAGGTTTTATATATAATTTATACTTATCTAATAGGAAACTAAGATAGATGTTCTTTTATTATATAGATTACATAGAAAACTTTATATACTGATACTTACACAATAGGATAATTGGTAAAAATAGCGATTGAGAGCCAAGGGAAAAAAGGTAGTGATAGATATGATAGTCATTGCTCCAATTCTCAGGTTAATCCAGATCTCGTTAAAAAAATAAAAGGATTCATAAGAAAGAACAATGTTTCTGAAGAGGATGCAAAAGATATATTCAATGATAGGATTGTTGATATTGTATTGAGCGGCAAGGATTCTGTGCCAATAGAGATCTTCTCGAACAGGGAGCTTGGCGCATTTGAATCAATAGTGAAATATCTCAAGGAGAATCTCTGCGAGAGCTTCTCTGAGATCTCGTCTGCAACAGAAAGGAGCGTAAAGACTGTGTGGACAGCATACAGCAAATCAAGGATAAAGAGGCCCTCTGCATATTCAATAAAGAAAAGTTCTGCTGAGATCCCATTGAGCGTGTTCAGGAACAGGTCTCTTGGCGTGCAGGAAAATCTTGTGATATACCTGAAGGATAGTTCTGGATTTAGCTATCATGACATCGCATCTGCGCTGAAAAGAGATGACAGGACAATCTGGACAGCATATCACAGGGCAAAGAAGAAATCAGGAGAATCAGGAGCGATAGCATGAGTGATGAGAGAAAAAGGATGGAGAAGATAAAGAGATTAGAAGAAGGTATAATGAAGTGCAGGGAATATAAGAAGAAGATAGAGAGATTCTCATCAAGACTATCAAAAGATTACAGGAAAGGAAGGATGGATCGTGCAGAATATGAAGAGAACATAAAGAAGCATCTGCAGGGGATCTATCCAGAACAATGGGCAGATTATTATGAGACCAAGAGCAGGGGATTCAGTGATGAGATAAAGAAGATTGCATCTTCTGGAGCAGTTATATACAATAAGAATACAAAGACAGTCGCGATATGCGGATTCTTATTGTTCATGCTTGTCGGAATGCTTGTCGGAAACTATGCAAAGATAACAGGCTTTGCATCTTTTGAGAGCGCAGATGTTTTCACAGGCAAGGAAACTTACAATATAGGAGAGATGGTGCACATCTTCGTTGTTCCAGGAGATGCAGAGCGCACTGTCGAGGTCTATGACTCAGAAAATAATATGATTGCAGTCTCAGAGGACTTCCCTGCTGAAAAGCCGGGAAAATATACTATAAAGGCATCAGTGAAGATTGGAGAAGGGACAAAGGAGGTGTCTGCAACATTCTCTGTGGCAGGAAACAAAGATGAAGAGACAATCAATGATCAAGAGACCTCTGCAGCAGGTTTAAGTACCCCCACAAATGCTTACCAGAATAATTCTGCTGCTGCAGGGGTCCAGATTGCCGGAAAGGTGAATGATACCATCAAAGACGGCAATGATGATGTTGTCGGCAGGAAAATAGAGGATGAAAAGGATTATGAGACGATATTCACTCTTGTCGGCAGACTGAATGGCAGTTTTGTGATTGAATTCCACCACAACTCGACAATTGTGCAGCCAGTCTGGGTTGAGGCAGAAGGGGGCATGCAGTATAATCTTTCCACTCTTGCAGCAGATCCAAATGAGACTGTTGTCCTGACAATACCCCTGGACAGCCAGCAGAGCCTGCCTAAGTTCAGGCTGCATGTAGGGCTTGAATCAGAGGTGTTTGAGTTTGACATAGAGGGGGCTTCTGGAGCAGGAACAGTTCTTGGCAAGGAAATAGATTTCAGCAAAGCAGACATGGTCGAAGAGTCTGCTCTTGATGAGAACAATAATTCGATAGCTGTCACAAAGATAGAGAAAGACGGATTGAGCATAAATATAGGGGGTGCAGGAAAAGACGAGATAAAGAATGTCAATTTCAGCAAGGGCATACTGCATGTTGATCCCATACCAATAAAGGATGCAGAGATAAGCATGCCTCATAAGCTGATAACTGGGGTTATGGTTGCCCCGAAACTTTATATCAAAGAGGATAATGAGACAAAGTTCAGGATTGCAGAGCCTTACACAAAAGACAGCAAGAGATTCAATGAGATAAAAGTGACTCCATCTTATTATGAATTCAATGTCGAGCATTTCACAGACTATTATGTGGAATCAGGAGGAGATTACGAAACACTGACAGACTGCCTCCTTGCAATAAATGACACAGAAGATACATGTGTAATAGCCCAGGAAGGTTTATGGGACATAGATGATAGTTACATGTTCCATCTGGCTTCAAATGCGATAACGATCGCCTCGCCAAATGTCATATTAAACTGCGGCGGCTCTACAATAAATGGAGATGGAACTGGCGCGGGAATAAGATACGATGAGGAGGGAGGAAACATAACAATAGAGCATTGCAACGTAGAGGGATTTGATACTAACTTTGTTATTTATGGAGGTGGAGATGAAAACAGCAACATAGTGATACTTAACTGCACAAGCGGAAGCGCAAATTATGAAGATTCTTTTGATTATGCAAACTTTACAATAAAGCAGTTCAACCAGACAGATGGTATGGGAATATCCCTATCGCAGGACGCATCTTACAGCGGATTGTTGGAAGACGTGCTGATGACAGGCTGCTCAGCAGCAGATGGAGAATACTTCTCATGCATGTATATTGAGGGCGCAAGCAACTACATATTCAGGAGGATAAACCTGACAACAATATCAACACCTCCTGACAGCCTGCAGTCTGGAGTGATATTCGCAGCAGGATCAAGCGACAACATATTCGAGGACAGCTACATCAATGCAAACAGGATAACTGCATTAAACATCACATCAGACAGCAATTACAGGAACATAATCAGGAACACGACAATAGAAGACAGCAAAGTGGGATTGAACATACAGACTGCTTCTAATGATGTAATAAACAACACGATAAGGGCAACACGATAAGGGACACGACACTGCAGGCGATAATATATGATGGCGAATCAGAAGGCGATTTAGGATTGAACATAACAAACAACACAATAATAAATGCAGGCGTAATTTCTAAAGGGGGTCCTGAAGATGCTTTCAGGATAGGAGATACAACATATTCATACAATGATACTGAATTTGATACGTCAATTATGTTGCCAGGAGATATCAGCTATATTCTCACAATATCATCAAACGATTTCAATGTAAGCAAAATAGTCACAGGAAAAAACAATTTTACACTATGCCTTTTAGACTTGAATGGGTTTAATGGACTAAATTTTGTTTATATATACATAGAGCAACCGATGCATGGGGCAGCGACTTCCTGCCAGGAAATAGCTGATTCTTTAGACAGCGCATTATATCTGAATGTCACTGATTATCTGGGCAGCAATGGAGAAGCATCAGACTATTCTGTCAATGATTCAGTTGAAGGACTTTCCATAATAAATGGAGCAGACCCTGCATATCTAAGATATGATGGAGGAATACAAGGATATTTTCCTTTAGATATCAACACAGGAAACAACTGGGCAAACATATCAGGCAACACAATAGAGATAACAGACAGAAGGAATAATCTTTATTCAATGAACGTGACTGCTGATGAAACTTTGGCGTATGATTCTGACATCTGGCTGAACAGCTTCTACAGCTCTGGAGTGAACTATTCAAACAATGTCTATTTCTGCGCAAATGAAGAAGGCAATTTCTATAGGGAGAATGTAGCTCCAGCAGCAGGCGACTGCGGGCAGAACAACATAACCTATCCTGCAAATGGAACTGTGCTCCATAAAGAGATAAACACAACAAGTAACATATCATGGATCCAGCAGAGCTCGCAGAACAGCCTGAATTATTCTATCTATCTTGTGAACTCGTCAGGGAGATTCTACGTGAACAGGACATCTTCACTGAGCACAATAATCAAATTCGCGTATAGAAAAGCAGATAATTACACGCTGCAGGTAGCTCCTTTTGACGGAAGATACAACGGAACAGACAGGAACATCAGCATAGATATAGAAGGCACTGGCACCAATGCTCCAACACTGACTTCTGTCCTGCTCAATGCAACATCAGCAAGCAATACAACAGATGACAACCTTACTGCAAATCCCATGGGGGTTAATGATATTGACGGCGACAATGTGGAAGTAAATTACAATTGGTACAGGGACGGAGTCTCTGAAACTGCGCTGAACATGCCATTCACCATGCCTGACAGCCTGGATATGACCTATGATTTCTCCGGCAATGGCAATGATGGGACTGTCTACAACGCTGTTTTCAACGCAGCAGGAGGATATGATGGGTTTGGAGCTTATGAGTTTGATGGCATTGACAGTTATATTGCCACAGATGATATAGATGTTGAGTATATAACAATCACTGCATGGGTGAAAGCAGAAGATGGAACACCGGGTTATATAGTCAATAAGAATTATGATGGAGGTTATGTCCCTTATTCCTTGAGTGTCGGGGGGGACGAAGAAACTGATGGCATGGCTTTTTATGGCGATGATGGATGGAAATCCAGCGGAATCAACACAGATATACGCGGCGATGGGAAATGGCATTTTATAGCCGGTGTTTTTGATGGCGGAACTTTAAGCTATTATGTTGATGGGGTGCTTGATTCAAGCAGCGAACCAGGTTCAGGCTTGCCGGCAAATGATGAAGATGTTAATATCGGGGCTTACCTTGATGACGACGCGTATTTCAACGGAACAATAGATGAAGTGAGGATATACGACAGAAGCCTTTCAGAAAATGAGATTGCTTTAATTTATAACAACAGGACAAACACAACCCATCCAGATGCAATAGGTTCAGGCGAGAACTGGACAGTAAAAGCAACTCCGATTGATTCTTTTGGATTGAATGGCTCTGGATATTTCTCAAACGGCTTGATTGTAACTTATATGGAGATGTATTTAGTCAACCAGACAAATCCGTCAGGAGAGATAATAGATGAGACAAACCCGATCCGCTCAGACCAGAACCTTACAATAAGATTTGATGTCACAAACATCGGCGGATCAATAAGCTCTGTGTGGATAATCATCTGGCAGACTGTGGCTTCTGCAGGCAACATACTCTGGCAGGGAGTGATGAGCCTGATCGGAGGATTGTGGCAGGTTCAGGTTCCTGTGAATGCAAGCTATCCGACTTATGTCAACTACACTGTGTTCGCCAATGACACTGCAAACAGGACAACGCAGACTGAGGGGAACTTCATAACCTTCGGAAAGAACATAAGCGCATGCGGAATCCTGAACTCAGCAAACACAACATATTATCTTACAAACAACATCACATCAGTATTGACATGCCTGAATGTCACTGCGAACAATGTGACCATAGACGGAAACGGCTACTGGATAACATACGGCACAGCAGGAACCGCAAACACATATGGCATTGTAGTTGACAACTTCAACTTCACTGTCATCAAGAATGCAAGGATCACAGAAGGCAAATCAACAGGCTCATACAAATCTGGGATATATTTCAACAAGTCAAGCAATGGATCCATATCCAACAGCCTGATAATCGCATCAACATCATACAGCTATGGGATCTATTTGTTCACAAGGTCCAATTTCAACACCATATTCAACAACACCATAAACTCATCAGGAAACTATGGTCATAATATCTATATATATTCTAATTCGAACAGTAATAATATAGAAAAAAACACAATGTATGGAAAGAATAATCAGATCTATACTATTTATATGTTAAGCTCAACATTGAATACAGTATATAATAACACAGTAATTTTCACTTCCTCCCTTCAGTTAGGTTATGGGATAGGTTCTGATGCAAACTCAAATGTGATAAAGAACAACACGATAAATGCTTCGGGAAACTTAGGAATTTACATACACGGAAATACAAACAATGCAACAGGAAACATAGTTACTACAACAACAGCTTATGGAATTGAAATATACCAAGGCACATTGAACAATATCTCAAACAACCAGGTAAACTCATCGCAGTCAAGCAGCTATGCAATTTATGGGACAACATTAGCCAATCATAACAACACAATAGGTCCTGACAACCTTGCAGAAGGAAAGCCTGTTAACTATACTTTCAATGCATCAAATCTTGTGATCAATAATACTGATTACACGAATTATGGAGAGGTGATGTTCGGCTATTCAAGGAACATCACAATAATGAACTCCAACTTCAGCGATGACAGCCTCAACCTGTTCAACACAAGCATATCAAACATAAGCAACAATATGATCAATACATCAAACGGATATGGAATACATCTATTTTCATCATCCAACTACAACAACATAACCAATAATGTGATAAACACATCAGGGTCAGGTGGATATGCAATCTATCTGTCGACAAATCCAAAGGGGAACATCATAGATGGCAATAAGATCAAGACTTCAGGTGGCAGTGCTCATTGCGTTTTTTTAACTTCAACTACAACAGATAGCATTGTAGAAAGAAACCAACTGATATCAGCAAGCAGCGGTTATGGAATGTCTATATCTGGAAGTTCAGTTAGAAATTTGATAACAAACAATTCAATTACAGGCACAACAGGCGTTGGAATCTATCTATCTTCATCGCATAATGCATTTGTAGATAATGACATCACAACGACGACTGCTTTTGGATTGGATCTAGAGAATGCCATGGTCAACATCACAATGGATAAATTGAGGGTAACAACAACATGAGGTGCTGCTTTGATGTTGGTTGACAGCTTGACTAATCTCACAGTCAACAACAGTGTATTGAATAGTTCTACAGGGTTTAGCTTTAGGTTAAATGCAGGCACAGGATGGGGAATATGGAATTTTACAAATGTGACATTCAACAGGACTACATGGCCAGCAGGAGCGACCGGAACACTGAATGTCAAATGGTATCTTGATGCATATGCAAACTATTCAAACAGCTCTCCAGCAGTGGGCGTGCATATATCTGCATGGGATAACGTGACTCCGACAACCCCGATATTTGATGCTGTCACAGATGGAAGTGGGGTCATCCCCCAGCAGGTGATTATGGGATACAAGCAGAATGGCTCAACTGCAATAAGCAATATAACTTATTATTCAAATTACACATTCAATGCCTCTGTCAATCTTTACACAAACCTCAGCCAGACACAAAACATGAGCACAAACAGGTTCCTGTATTTCTTCTTCAACAATACCCCACCTACCAATGTCTCGCTTGTAAATCCGTCGAACGGGAATGCGACCCTATCCAACAGGACTCCGTTCTTCAACTGGACAGCTGCAACAGATTTTGATGGAGACAACATAACATACACAATAAACATAACGCAGCAGACATGCCCTGATGTGCTTGCGGCAGGATTGACAGGAACAAATTATACGCCGGCATCTGATCTCTGCATTGACAGCCTGTTCAACTGGACAGTGACTGCCTATGATGGCAAGGAAAACAGCGCCCCCTCTGCGAAGTGGAACTTCACAATAGCATCAACTATCTCCCTTCTGTTCATAAACCAGACAACCCCGTCAGGAGAGATGATCAATGAGACAAATCCGATATTCGCAAACAAGAACCTCACAATAAGGGTGAATGTGACTAATGTCGGAGCTTCAATCAGCTCAGTGTGGATAATAATCTGGCAGATTGTGGCTTCTGCATTAAACAACAACTACGACCAGAACACGCTCTCAGGACAATCTGAAGGCAGCCTGGATGAATGGAGAATGCAGGGAAGATGGCTGAATCATACAGCGTGGGATGGGGTCAGTTTTCCATTAATAGCAGGGCTGGATAATTCATATTTCACAACTGGATCTGGTGATTTTCCTGCTTCTCCTGCTGTCGCAAACGGATATGTATATATAGGAAGCGGTGATAATCAGGTTTACCAGCTCAATGCTTCAAACATCTCACAGCAAATAGCCAATTGCACAGTCAATTTAACATATTCAAATCATGATCTTGCTGTCGCAAACGGATATGTGTATATAGGAAGCTATAATGGTTCGGTTTACCAGCTCAATGCCTCAAACATCTCAAAGCCGAAAATAGCCAGTTTCAAAACGGCTTATAATAGTAGTTCTGAAGGGATTGCTGTCGCAAACGGATATGCATATATAATAAGTAGTAATTATCTTTACCAGCGCAATGCTTCAAACATCTCAAAGCAGATATACACTTTCGCAAATCCAGAAGGCGATCTTGAAGCTTCTCCTGCTGTCGCAAACGGATATGTGTATGCAGTAAGCGTTGGTGGTAGTTTTTACCAGCTCAATGCTTCAAACATCTCAAAGCAAATAGCCAATTTCACAGTTGTTGATGGTACAGATTCTGCTGTCGCAAACGGATATGTGTATGTAGGAAGCAGTGATAATCATGTTTACAAGCTCAATGCTTATAATATCTCACAGCAAATAGCCAATTTCACAATAGGAAGTTCGGCGAGTTCTTCTCCTGCTGTCGCAAACGGATATATATACATAGGAGGCTTTGATGGTAAGGTTTACCAGTTCAACGCTTCTAGTAACGCCGATACTATATTCTGGCAGGGGCTGCTGAGCCTGATAGGAGGGTTGTGGCAGGTTCAGGTTCCTGTCAATGTCAGCTATCCGACTTATGTCAACTATACTGTGTTTGCAAACAACAGCGTGAACAGGATAATGCAGATGCAGGGCAATTTCACAACAACGTTCTGCAAGGAATGCTTTATCAATTCCTCTGGCGGCGATTTCACAAAACTTGCTGATTGCATGGGCTATATCAACAACACCAATTATTCCTGCGTCCTGAATGAGGCAGACAAGGCTTATGACATGCTGAACAATGTGTCATACAATATCATAAGAGAAGGACTTTTCTCTGTTATAAACATAACAAACACCAACATAACATTGGACTGCAACAATTCCATCATACAGGGGATGAATGCAGGAGTCGGCGTGTCTGTTGAAGCGGAAAATTCAACTGTCAGGAACTGCAGTTTTAGGAACTTCAATTATGGGATTGCTGTCTCAGGCAATTTCAGCAACATAACAGGAAACAGCATCTGGTACTCTGCAATATATGACCTGAACCTGACAGGCAGATCTTCATCGACACACATATGGCTGAACAGCTTTTACAGCAAAGGAGTTGATGACAAAGGCAGCAATAATGCATTCTGCGCAGCAGATAAAGGAAACTTCTATGAAGAGAGCCTGACTCCTGCTTTAGGCGACTGCGGGCAGGACAACATAACATATCCTGCGAACGGAACTGTATTCTCGAAAGAGGTGAACACAACAACAAACATATCATGGATCCAGCAGAGCTCGCAGAACAGCCTAAGTTATTCTGTATACCTTGTCAACTCATCCGGAAGATTCTATGTGAACAGCACATCTTCACTGAGCACGATAATCAATTTCTCGCAGACAATGAGCGGAAGTTATACGCTGCAGGTCGCTCCTTTTGACGGAAGATACAATGGAACAGACAGGAACATCAGCATAAACATAAGCCAGATACTGCTTGCCTT
>JAPLZS010000217.1 GCA_026394915.1 Candidatus Woesearchaeota archaeon
AATATTGTACTTGCGCTCATTTTCCTCGGCCTGATAATCCTGATGGGAAACAACATGCTATTCCAATATGGCCTGCTGATAAACTCATGGCTTGGCCTGTTCAACATGATCCCGATAGGTAATTTTGATGGAAAGAAGATATTGAGATGGAACAAGGGGGTTTATGCGCTTGTTGTGGTTGCGGCAGTCATACTCCTGTTCGGGATCAATTATATAGGATATATTGGATGACTATAAAATATTTAAATCCAGACAGCTTACTGTTTGATATATGCACGAAACAATAATAGCAAGGAAGGTCCTTGATGACCTTAAGAAAGGAGTCAAAGGCCACAAAGTGAAGAGCGCAAAGTTCGAGGTAGGTGAGCTTGCTCATATAACGCCGGAAGAGCTTGAAGAGACATTGAAGGGGATGGTTGATTTTGAGTTCTCAGTCGAGGAGAAAAAGGCAAAGGTAAAATGCAAATGCGGTTATATCGGCATGCCTGAGATTCTTGACAGGGATCATGATAGCGTGATATTCACGTGTTCCAAGTGCGGAGAGATACCTGAGATTGTAGAGGGCGGGGACATCAAGATAATAGAAGTTGAGGTAAAGGAGAACTGAAAAAGATGTGTCTTGCAATCCCTGGGAAAGTCATCGAGATAAAGAAAGATGATATAACAGTTGAATATCCTGGAGAGAAAAGGTCTGCGAAGAATGTGGGCCTTGACATAATGAAAGGTGACTATGTCCTTGTGCAGGCAAGGATGATTGTCCAGAAGATACCGAAAGACGAGGCAATTGAATGCCTTAAGGCATGGAAAGAAATTAAATCATGAGAAGGGGCAATTCTTTATTATAATCATCTATTGCTTTTCATTTGATTTTATCGACAACATATCCATAATGAATCCTTACAGTGTCGCCTTTTCTCAGCTTCAGCTTGTATATGTTCCTGCACATCCTTACATTGTTTTTGTAGCTGACTTTGATTATATCATCTTTTATATCCATGACCGTACCGTATATTATCCTGCATATGTCTTTCATTGATTCTGGAGCATGACCGAATTCTCCGCCGCCTGAGTTTATGAAATCATTATGGCCGCCAAGTTCAAAATACTCATTGATCACATCAATATCAAAATAATCCTTTCCCCTGTTCTTTGCTATCTTCCTGAGATTCTCAAATGCAGTCTTGTATGTGTCTTCCAGAACATCTCTTGACGGCGTTTCTCCTGACTCTGCAGCTTTCTTCAGCTGCTCAAACCTTTCTTTTGTAATCTTGTTCTTCTGCAGGATTACCTCTGTGCAAGGCCAAGCATACCTGAAGAAGTATTGTTCTGGTAAGGTTTTCATTTTCCTGAAGCTCGCATTAGACATTCAACATCCCTGCTTATCTTCCTAAAGCTGTTCTTGGATATTGCCATGAATCCTCTCACTTCCCCGACAAACTGGCCAAGTTTATAGCTCATGATTAGAAGATAAGATATTATTGCACCAAATCCGATGTAAAGGATCTGAGTATCTGTCGGGCTGTGGTTTGTCAGTTTTAAGATAAGCTGGATTAATAGTATGAGGGCAAATATCATAAAAAGAATGATTGCAACAATCCCAAAGTTTATCTTTTGTTTCATCAAAATACACCTAATTTTGTTATTATATAGATTATCAATACTATCAGAATTACAACCAGAATCCAGTCATATTTTGTGAATAATCGCACCTTAAGCATAGGATATATGAATCAATAATTCTTTATAAAACTTTCGCAGGAAAATACGGAATATTTTAGTGCATTTCTGAAGGATTTCCGGGAAATAATCAGAATTTTGAAGGGAGTATATGTTTGAATGTTGTGCAAATATTAGAAATGCCTATTGTTGCTATGATACCCGTCACAATCATCAGCATCCCAAACCCCTGCCCTATTGTGACAGCAGTTCCAGTGAAAAAGAAGTTCAATGCAGTTGTTATCGGGCTTCCTATCAGGAGTATTGCTGCTGCTGTGCTGGCTTTCAGCGCCATTCAGAACAACGACAAGGT
>JAPLZS010000020.1 GCA_026394915.1 Candidatus Woesearchaeota archaeon
ATCATCAAACCTTTTCAGGCCTGCAAGGATTCCCTCATCAGAATAGCACCTTCTGAGGTCTCTTTTTGCTGTCTCATAAGCTTTTTCTATATCTCTGTTCGATCTATGCCCTCTTTTCTCCATTCATATACGCTAAATACCAAATATTTTTAATTCTTTCTGTTTTTTACATGCTAATGGCAGATTATACAATAAAGAATGAGCCAGAGGATTTCATCGTAAAAGAGAAAAACACTGTAAAACCTGCAAATTCCCTGAAAAAAGGCAGCGCAGGAAACTATTCTTATTATGCTCTGAAAAAGAGAGACTTCACCACAATGAGGGTTCTTCAGAGGATTGCTGAGTTCCTGAAAATCCCCCTGAAAGACATAGGTTTTGCAGGCACAAAAGATAAGAGGGCAATAACAGAGCAGATCATCTCTATAAGGGATGCAAGAGGAGATGCAGAGAGCAGACTGAAATCATTTGATTCAAAAGACATTGAGCTGAAATTCATAGGAAAAGGAGACTCTCCGATAAGCTTAGGCGACCTTGACGGAAATGAGTTTGAGATCATCGTCAGGGATGCAGAAAATGATCCAAAAAAGATCAGGAAATTCATAAATTACTTTGGAGAGCAGAGATTCAGCAGTAATAATGCAGAGGGCGGCAGGGCGATAATAAAAGCAGATTTTAAGAGGGCATCAGAGCTCATAGAGGATCCTCTTGTGAAAGATTTCCTTGATAAGAACCCAGGAAACCATGTCGGAGCGATAAAGACGCTGCCCAAGAAGATACTCACTCTTTACATCCATGCTTACCAGTCATTCATCTGGAACAGGACAGCTGAGATGTTCATTAAAAAATACATGAAAGGCAAGGGCATGAGCAAGATAAAGAATTTCAAAGTGCCTGTTGTGGGCTTTGGCACAGAGCTTAAGAATGATGGGCTTGGAAAGATAGTAAAATTGATACTAAAGGAAGAAAAGGTTTCAGAAAGGGATTTTATACTCAGGCAGATGCCAGACCTAAGTCAGGAAGGGACTGAAAGGTATTTGTTGTGCGAGGTAAAAGGTCTGAAGATAAAGAAGCTGAACAGCAAAACTTACAAGCTGAACTTTTTTCTTCCAAAGGGCTGCTATGCGACAGAATTGATAAGGCAGATGTTTGGATGAAAAAGGCACTTTGATAATTCTGGACCAAATAAATTTCTATTCACTAAACGAAGACAAAACACAACAATCATTTCACTATTCTTGAATAGAAAAAACCGAAAAGTATAAATAGGATTTGATTTAACTTCAGCTAAAGAAATTTTTTTGATGACTTTATTTATCCAAGGGGTGGATTTTTGAAAAATCAACGCGCAATATCCAACAGAGGAGGTCTTGAGTTTGTTCTCTCTGATGACCTGCCCAAATCTGCAGAAGGCAAGGATGTTTCTGTTTTTGAAGTCGGACCTTACCATGAACAAGATCTTGCGCAGGAGATAAACAGATTTCTTGGGACAGGTATAATAGGTCTTACAAGGATTGACACTTATATCCTTGTCCATTCAAGCGGAATAGAAGGCATAGAGGATCTCACAAGACAAAAACCATTTGTCGATCCTGTAATGCACCAAGCCGCACTGAACAGTTCTTTGGCATTAAAGCTGGGCCTTAAATTTGATTATGTGCTGCAGAGCATGCTGAATCCAGGCACAAGCGATGCTTCAGGCGATGTTGCCCTAAGGCAGATGCTTCTTGCTCTCGGCCAGGAATTTAAGCCAGGAGACAATGGTTTTTATTCAAAGCAGTATTTCATCAAAGGTGAAATGCCTCCTGAAAAGATTGAAGAGATCTCTGCATTCCTTGCAAATCCTGCCCTCAACATGCGCCTGAAACTAGCTAAGGATGAGTACGAAGCCGGCTATAAAATCAATGTCCCCTTAGTCTCTCTCAATCCTGAGATAAGGGTAGAGAAATTTGATATTCTTAACATGACTGACGAAGAGCTCCTGAAGCTTAATTCTGACAGGAAGATTGCTGCTAACCTTGAAGAGCTCCATCAGTTCAGGGATATATACAAGGATGAAGAGTTCCTGAGGAAGAGGAAAGAGGTAGGGCTTGACGAGAGAGCGACTGATGTTGAGATTGAGACATGGTTCGGGCTGAGGTCAGAGCACTGCTTCCACAAGGAGTTTAATGCACGCATTACTTTAGATGACAAGGTGGATGACCCTGTTTTTAGGAGGGCATTTGAGAAAGGATGGCTGACAAAGGATGACAATGGCAATTATGTACTGGAAAGAGGCCTTTTCAAGACTTTTGTAGTCGAGCCTGCTGAAGAGATCCTCCAGAAGCTTGAGAGGAGAGGCAATAACTGGATTGTCAGCATGTTCAAGGACAACTCAGGCGTTGTCCTGTATGATAAAGATTATATGTTCTGCATAAAATTTGAAACTCACAATTCGCCTTCTAACAAGGAGCCTATACAGGGAGCAAAGACAGGAATAGACGGCGTAAACAGGGACATCTTCGGCACATTGATGGGCACTTTTGATGCAATCGCAAACTTCTTCCTGTACTGTACAGGGAATTCTGATTATAAAGGCTGGCTTCCGAAAGGAGTCAAGCATCCTTATGTCATACTCAAAGGAATAACACAAGGAGTGAGGGAAGGAGG
>JAPLZS010000194.1:0-6185 GCA_026394915.1 Candidatus Woesearchaeota archaeon
ACTGATAATGGGCATGGCAAGCGCGCCGTAAATACCTGATGTATTTACTGCAGGTCATTATCCGAGGTAAAAATGGGACTAGAAGAACTTAAGAGAGAGATACTGGAAAAAGCAAGCGCTGAAGCAGGGAGGATAATCAAGGAAGGGGAGAGCGAAGCATGGAAGATAGCGAAGGATACAGACTCCCAGATAAAAGATCTGCGTGATAAGTCAGATGCAGAGACATCCAAGCTCATCGAGAGCATGGAGAGGAAAGAGGTATCCGGAGCTGAGTTCGACGCAAAGAAGGCAAAGCTTGACAGGAAGAAGGAGATGGTCGAGAAGGCCTTCTCAAACGCAGTAAAAGCATTGTCAGACATGCCTGACAAGAAGAGAGAGCAGTACCTGAAGAAGCTTGTGGAGAAGGCAAAAAAAGAGATTGATGTATCGTTTGTGTACGCCAACAGCGATGACAGGAAGATTGTCGAGAAGATGAGCGGAGTCAAGTACAAACAGGCAGACATCTCAGGCGGAATCATTGCAGAGAACAAGGATGGAAGCATAAGGGTTGACTATAGCTATGATGAGCTGCTTGACAGCATAAAGAAAGAGAGCATGCAGGAGATAGCAGAAAAGCTGTTCGGCAGATAAACAATAGGATCATCCACACTAGCAGAAGCAGATAGACAGGAAAAATATGAGCGCAACAATGCTTAATGGAGTGTTTGAAAAGAATTCCAGACCAAGGAAGCTTAGACTAGCTCAGGCCCCATACACATACGCAAGGATATCAGTGATGAAAAGCAAGCTGCTGAGGAAAGATGATTACAACAAGCTGATGAAGATGAAGCTCAACGACATTTTAAAGTTCCTTCAGGAATCAGATTATAGGAAAGAGATAGATGAGATGACAGTCAATTATTCTGGGATTGAGCTTGTCGAGCTTGCGCTGAACAAGAACCTTGTGAAGACATTCCAGAAGCTCAAGAGGATAGCAGAATATGAAGACCTAAGGCTCATAATGGAAAAATACATGGAGATGGCTGATGTATGGAACATAAAGACCATACTGAGAGGGAAGCTCATCGGAGAGAAAGAGGAGAGGATAAAAGACCTCATGATGCCCATAGGGAAGTTCAATGAGCGGTTCTTTGATGAGCTGATAAAGAAAGACTCGATTGAAGACATAATAAGATCATTGAAATTCCTTTCAAAAGAGCAGATAAACGATGCAATGAACATGTTCAGGGACACAAAGAGCCTTTTTGCAATAGAGAACATGCTTGATAATAATTATTACTCAAACTCAGCGATATTCGCAGAATCAATACCAAGACAGGGAGCCAATTTCATGGAGTTCATAAAGGGAAGTATTGACATCACGAACATAAAGACCCTGCTGAGGCTCAAAAAAGAGAACATGGACAAAGAGGACATTGAGGGTTTCCTGATAATGAACGGAGCAAGGATACACAAGAGCATGCTATCCAGGCTTGCAAGGGCAGAGAGCCTTGATTCACTGATTGCAATGCTCCAGAAGATCGACACAGGATATGGAAGATCATTCAGGGAGATCTATGATTCATATGACAGGCCAAAGAAAGACATAACAAGGATAGAATTGAAACTCAATAAGTTCCTGCTTGACAGGGCGATACTTCTCCTTCACATGCATCCATTGTCAATAGATGTGATACTTGGATATATGTTCGCAAAAGATATAGAGATAAAGAATTTGAGGACAATAATCAAAGGAAGGCAGCTCGGGCTCAAGGATGAGTTCATAGAGAGCGAACTTGTGATAAGCGGATGAGGTAACAAAGAAAATGGACATTGCAGTCATTGGGCCGTCTGAATTCACTCTTGGATTCAGGCTATCTGGAATCAATAAGGTGATTGAGGCATCTGGGAACCAGGAGAAGATAGACAAGCTGTTCTATGATGCAATGGCAGATGAGAATCTCGGCATAATCATAACAGACAACACCACAATGGATGCAATGAGCGAGAGGATAAGGGAGAGGGCAGAGGCGTCTGTGAAGCCCGTTGTGATAATTGTCTCAACAGAGTCTACTGCACAGGAGACACTAAGGAAGATGATCATAAAATCAATAGGCGTTGATTTATGGAAGAACTGAACAAGAACAAGAAGAGATTGAAAATCGTAATAAGGCACTAAGGTGATATAATGAAAGAAAACAAATCAGGAGAAAAGGACAAGGGAGTATTATACAGGATTGCAGGTCCGGTTGTTGTTGCAAAAGGGCTTAAGGCAAGGATGTATGATGTTGTAAGGGTGGGAAAAGAGAAGCTCATGGGCGAAGTCATCCAGATAACAGATGATCAGACAGTCATACAGGTCTATGAAGACACTTCAGGCATCAGGCCAGGAGAAGAGGTGATCAATACCGGGATGCCTCTCTCTGTTGAGCTTGGTCCTGGTCTTTTGACCAGCATCTATGATGGAATCCAGAGGCCATTGCCTGTTCTCAAAGAACAGATGGGTGATTTCATCAAGAGAGGAGTTGATGCTCCTGGGCTTGACCACAAGAAGAAGTGGGACTTCAAGGCTCTGATGAAAAAAGGAGACAATGCAAAGCCAGGAGATGTTCTTGGAGAGGTAGAAGAGACTCCAGGCATAAGGCATAAGATAATGGTTCCACCTGGAACATCAGGAAAATTGACAGAGATAAGCTCTGGAAAATTCACAGTTCTTGAGACCGTCGCTGTAATCGATGGAAATGATATATCTATGATGCAGAAGTGGCCTGTGAGGAATCCAAGGCCAAATGCAAAGAAGCTTGCGCCAGAAATTCCTCTTATCACAGGACAGAGGATATTTGATGTATTATTCCCATTGGCAAAAGGAGGCACAGCAGCTATTCCTGGGCCGTTTGGAGCAGGAAAGACAGTTTCGCAGCAGCAGCTTGCTGACAGAATTCCCTCATCTTACAGATCCAAAGACAGGAAGGCCATTGATGAACAGGACAGTCCTTATCGCAAACACATCAAACATGCCTGTTGCAGCAAGAGAGGCTTCTGTGTACACAGGAATCACAATAGCAGAATATTTCAGGGACATGGGCTATTCAGTCGCTCTCATGGCTGACTCAACATCAAGATGGGCAGAGGCAATGAGGGAGATCTCATCAAGGCTTGAAGAGATGCCAGGAGAGGAAGGTTATCCAGCTTATTTATCTACCAAACTTGCTGAGTTTTATGAAAGAGCAGGAAGGATAATCCCCCATTAGGAACATCAAGAGGAAAAGAAGAAGGCTCTGTCACAATAATCGGAGCAGTGAGCCCCCCTGGAGGAGATTTCTCTGAACCAGTGACGCAGGGTACTTTAAGGGTTACTAAGACATTCTGGGCTCTTGACGCTAAATTAGCTCAGAGAAGGCATTTCCCTTCTATAAACTGGCTTACATCATACAGCTTGTATCTTGACACACTTGAGCCATGGTATGCAAAGAATGTTGCATCAGACTGGAGACAGCTGATTGACAGATGCATGGCAATACTTCAGGAAGAGGACAAGCTCATGGAGATTGTCCAGCTTGTAGGTTCAGATGCGCTGCCTGAGAAAGAGCAGCTGACTCTTGAGGTTGCAAGGATGATAAGGGAGTTCTTGCTCCAGCAGAACGCTTATCATGACATTGACACTTACTGCAGCCTGCAGAAGAGCCATATGCTCATGAAGACAATACTTCATTTCTCTGACCTTGCGACAAACGCTCTTCAGAGAGGAGCAAGGATGAAGGACATCCTGCAGATAAAGTCAAAGGACAAGATCGCAGATGCAAAGTTCACAAAGGACCATGAGAAACTGCTGAATGATCTGCAGAAGCAGATGAATGCAGAATTTGACAGGGTGATAAAATGAAGGAATACAGGACAATAAAAAGGATTGCAGGCCCGCTGATATTTGTTGAAAAGACAGAGCCGATAGGATATGCTGATCTTGTGAAGATAGCAATGCCTGACGGATCCACGAAGAACGGACAGGTGCTTGATACCTCTGATGACATTGTTGTTGTTCAGGTGTTCGAGGGAACAAGAGGTATAAACAAGGCAGCAGGAGTGAAGTTCCTTGGCGAGACGCTTAAGCTGGCTGTTTCTGAAGACATGCTTGGTAGGATACTGAGCGGAGCAGGAAGACCTATTGACGGCGGACCTGAAGTGATACCTGAGAAGAAGATGGATATCATGGGTGCTGCAATAAATCCATATGCAAGAGGACCTCCATCTGACTTTATCCAGACAGGGATTTCTACCATTGATGCGATGAATACGCTTGTAAGAGGGCAGAAGCTGCCTATTTTCTCAGGTGCAGGATTGCCTCACAATGAGATTGCTTTGCAGATCGCAAGGCAGGCAAAGGTTTTGAGTCAGGAAAGCCAGGCAAAAGGCGGATCTAAGTTCGTTGTCATTTTCGGAGCAATGGGAATCACAAATGAGGAAGCGCAGTACTTCATAAAAGATTTTGAGGAGACAGGAGCTCTTGAGAGAAGCGTAGTGTTCTTGAACTTAGCAGATGATCCAGCTGTTGAAAGATTGGTTACACCAAAGATGGCTTTGACTGCAGCAGAATACTTTGCTTATGAAAAGGATATGCATGTTCTGGTGATATTGACTGATATGACCAACTATTGCGAGTCATTGAGGGAGATTGGAGCAGCAAGAGAGGAGATCCCCGGAAGAAGGGGTTATCCTGGCTACATGTATACTGACCTTGCTAACATCTATGAGAGAGCAGGAATGATCAAAGGAAGGAAAGGATCAATAACACAGTTTCCTATCTTGACAATGATTGGCGATGATATCACACATCCGATTCCAGATTTGACAGGTTACATTACAGAAGGACAGATTGTTCTTTCAAGGGAACTGCACAGGAAAAATATCTATCCACCGATAGATGTCTTGCCATCTTTATCTAGACTGATGAACTTAGGAATAGGCCCTGGAAAGACAAGAGAAGACCATAAACAAGTTTCTGACCAGATGTATGCAAACTATGCAGAAGGAAGGGATCTTAGAGGATTAGTTGCTATTGTCGGTGAAGAGGCTCTCTCTGAAAGGGACAGAAGATTGCTTAAGTTCGCAGAGGCATTTGAGGACAAGTTCGTAAGGCAGGGGAAAAGAGAGGACAGGACTATCCAGAGAACATTGCAGATCGGATGGGACCTGATGAAATCAATGCCTGCAGCAGAACTGTCAAGGATAAGCCCTGCAATCAAGGAGAAATATTTTGGCAAGGAAGCTTCTGAGATAAAAGAAGAGAAGAAAGAAGCAAAAGCAGAGCAGAAAGCTGATAAGAAAGAAGTTCAAGAGAAAAAGGCTGTGAAGAAAGCAAAGCCTAAGAAGAAATCAAAGAGATGAGATCATGGCTGATAAACTTATAGGGATTATACAGAATGAGTTCGGCCCTGAGTACAAGGTAGTCTCTTTTGAATCTTTCGGAAAAGAGAAAGTAAAGGAGATGAAGAAAGCAGGAGTCAATGCAGACAATACGCTTGTTGTAAGCTGTGTCTGCAGGGATGACATACTGCACAGGGGAAATCACCTGACAGAGTATTTTGACAGGAAAAAATATGGGGTTTTCTATATCGGCGGCCTGATGGGATTCCCGACAGGAGGAGTTACCGGGCTGATTGCAGCAAGCCACCATGTGCCAGAAGGGAAGAACAGGCATCTCCTGATAGTCTATGGGCCCCATATCGGTGTCAGTTCTCAGGGAGAGTTCGGCAAGGTAAAACGAAGAGGGCATTATGAGGACACTTCAGACTGCGGAGCGCTTATGGGGTTTTTGAAGACTTTTCAGCATGATGCAAAGCCAGGCAGGATCTACATGCCTCCGAAAGACCAGCTGGATCTAGAGAATTGTTCTCTGCAGGCCAAATTCATACCTCACATGAGGGATGTGATTGGTTCTGCAAATTCTGTTGTTTCACTCACTAAATTGGCCTATGACCTGATTGAGGATGATATCTTCAGGATAGTCGAGAGAGCAAGAGGAGAGATGCATGACATGAAGATCATGGAGCTTGGCGCAATATTCGTCAATGGGCCTGATGGAAAGGATTATCTGTGCATAAAGCACAAGGAATAGGCATGGCGCTTGATATAAAACCCACAAGAAGCGAGCTGATAAAGCTCAAGAACAAGATTAAGCTAGCTAAATCCGGGTATAATCTTTTAAAGAA
>JAPLZS010000194.1:6204-7268 GCA_026394915.1 Candidatus Woesearchaeota archaeon
AAGAGATGGCCTGATACTTGAATTCTTCGAGGTTATGAAGAAGGCAAAGACTCTGAGACAGGAATTGACTGATGAGTACATTGTGGCCTTAGAGAAGATGAACATGGCAAGGGCTGTTGAAGGAGACATTGCCTTGAAATCACTTGCAATGGCAATATCACAGAAGCCTTCGATAACTCTGAATAAGAAGAACATAATGGGTGTTGTTGTTCCTAAGATAGAAAGTAGCGGTTTGCAGAAGACTATAACTGAACGAGGATATGGAATATTGGCCGGTTCTTCACTTATAGATGATTCTGCCTCTGCCTATGAGAAGGTTGTGGAGAAGGTCATACTGGCCGCAGAGATCGAGACTTCCATGAAGAGGCTTTTGAGCGAGATTGAGAAGACCAAGAGAAGGGTTAATGCCCTTGAATTCGCTGTCATCCCCAAGATGCAGAAGACAGAGGCCTTCATCAAACTAAGACTCGAAGAGATGGAGCGAGAGAGCATATTCAGACTAAAGAGGATTAAGAAGTAGAATAAAGATTATTAATAAAGAACAAATCTATATCATATATTAAATATTTCTAACTTTCGAAACTATTTTTAATATATTCATAAATCTCATTTATTGCTAATTCAATTGTTGAATTTCCACTTCTAATAAAAAATTTATTATCTTTAGTATATATTGGCTTATTTCCTTTTTTTACATTTACTATACAAATAGTTTTATTATCTATCTGCTCAAATTTGATTTTTACATTTTTTGAAATATACCAATCGTCGATAATCAATCTTTCCATCATAATATTTCTTAAATGAATTTCAAACTTATCTATATCTAGTAAACTTCCTTCTTGTAAATCATAATTCAATCCAATAACCTTTTTCTGATCATCAACACCAATTAATAATACTCCCCCTTCAGAATTATTAAATCCAGCAATCGTTTTTAAAACAGATTCTTCAATTTTTTTATCTTTTAACTTCCCTATTATATTCCAAAGCAGAGTTGATTTGAATTCTAGATTTTCATCTTCATATCTTTGTAAATATGATTTTATATCTTCAATATTAAT
>JAPLZS010000194.1:7278-10259 GCA_026394915.1 Candidatus Woesearchaeota archaeon
TAATCATCTTACTTCCTTTTCGTTTATTACAATCTGCATGTACCATCTGCAAATTAGAAATATCATCTTTTCCACCTTTTGATATAGGTTTGATGTGGTCAACTTCAATATTTTCCCCCAAAAAAAGAGATGAGGCACAAATAGGGCAAATATTATTCTGATTTTCTAATAATTGTTTTTTTGCATCATCATTCAATATAACTTTCCGTTTATCTAAATCATATTTATCTCTTAAACTTGATAACATTTCAAAATAAATGTCTTCATTTTCAGTCTCTTGAACATTATTTATTTTTTCATACATTTTTTGAATATCCTGGAAAATCTCTTGTCTTTTCTCTCTTATCATTTCAAGATTAATTTTGTTTAACATAGGGTAAAGGAAATAAAAATTTTGTAGTCTACGTCTAGATTTTAACCCAAATAATAAATCTAATTCATTTTCCAGAAATATATCCAATTTATCTTTATCAATATCAACTGTGATTAGTAATGTCCGAATCTTTAAAATCAGAGAGTCAATATTTTTTATTGAATCAAGAAAATTATCCTTATCTTTTTCACCATTAGAAGCATGACTAAGCAATCTAGATATATCTTTTTTATCAGATATTCTGCAAGCTATTCGATCTCCTCTCTTGTGGAAATCAATAGTTTCAGAAATCTTTTCATTTTTAAAAGTCTGCATATGATCAACATAAACTAATGTAGTGTATAACTCTTCATTTTCCATTCTGCTATTATTATTTTGTTTTTTAATATAAAACCAACCTTCAATTTTTTTTGCATTTTCTTTTATTTTTTTAATTATATCTATGTCGGCATAAGAATTCCACATTTCGAACGTATTTTCTTTGATAGGGTATGGTTTGGAATTAAGTCTAATAAATAAATCTATAGGATTAAAATTCTCATTTATTGTTGAATCAATTTCAACAACAGACAAATTGAAATCTAAAATCTTATTTTGATATTTTTCTTCTAAGTCTTTAAATTTAAGTCCTTCTAGCTCTTTATAAATGGTTAACTCCTTTAATTTAAATTCATGTTTATTTGATTGTGTCGTAATTCCGTTTTCATCTTTGTAGGTTTCTCCAATAAATCCGAGAATTGCAAGAATTCTTTGTTGTCCATCCACAACTTCATAAACAGAATTATAGTTTTTATAAACAAATAATGGTGGTAATTTTATATCCAATATGACACTTTCAATTAAAGATGACGCTTTGGTTATGTTCATAACTTCATTTCGTTGATATATTGGTCGTACTCTAAAATTATCTCTCTGCATCTTTGTTTTTATTGATTCAATTGTAATATCAGTGGGGGCTGGTTTAGTTATAAATACATTCTCAATAATATCTTCTTTAATATTTTCTTTTTCAAGGTCAATATTCCCCCTAACCTCACGTGCTATGTATGAGTCAAGATATGTTTTGAAATCTTTTCCTAATTTTTTTTCGAATATTTCTAAAGTAAACTTATGTCTCTGATTAAATTCTTTATAAAAGTGAGAATTTTCTAAAGAAAATATTGGCATATTAGATTCAATAAGTTTTGATAAAAATGCTAAGAATTCATTGTCCAAAATCTCTTTTAAAGTAAATCCTTCATTTTCAATAACTCTAAATACCCAATACATACATTCAGCTATTAATTGATTATAATCTGCATCATTTATATTTTTTTTAATTAGATAAATATATTTAATTCTTTTTTCATATTCGTTCATAAATAATTGTAAATTTTCTTCTTCTTCAGAATATTTATGATAGAACATATTCATAATATCTTTTCTATTAGCCAATGTGGAATAGTATTTTATTGGTATTAAATGTAACACTGTTAATAGTCGTATTTTCGAGATTAATTCTTCCAATAAAGCTTTACTTTCATTATTTGTTCTTTTTGGGAAGAATAATTCAAGATTCTTCTTATAAAAAGCATCATCACTCTCAAATCTTTCTTTTATCCGTTTAGTTATTGGGTCCTCAATAAATGTTGCTTTATCTACATCAGCTCTTCTCAACGGAGTTATTCCTGAATTATATCTTCTGAAAATTTCTTTTTTGATTAAATCTTCTTTAGTAAGATCTAATTTAGGTTCGTTAATCACTCTAAAATCAATAATTCTGATCTTTGAGTCTAAAAATCTATTCAATACTTCTTTATCTAATTTCGAAATAGTACATTTTGCTAAACTTTTTAGTATCATCAAACCCCTAGGATTTAAAGCTAGTTTATCATCCATAAAATTCTTTATTGTTTCATATCTTTGTCTACCATCAATAATCTCTATCTGTTTATTCCCATGAAAGAAAATTAAAGGAGGGATTTCAGTCCCAATTAATATACTTTCCATAAAATAAGTTGCTTTTTCATTATTCCAAACATATTTTCTCTGGTAATATGGTTGATAATCAATCTGAGTTTTATTTCTAACACTAAATAAATCTTCTACAGATATAACTCTACTTTCAATCTTAAGATGTTCTTTAAAGATTTTTATAATCTCTTGGTCTGTTAAAAATAGATTCTCCATATATTAAAAGTATTTAACTAAGTATATAACTTTTTCCTTAATTTACTTCTTCTAATTACTTCTCGTTCATTTAATTAAAATCTAATCTGATATCCATATATGAAAATAATAGTTAGTATACAAAAAGCTATACTAATCTCAATAAATTTATATAGGGTCTATGCCTTATAAGTAAAGAGGAGACTTACTGAGCGTAAAAGAGGCAATGCCTAATCCCAGCCTTAGCAATAAGGTGTTTATCGGTTGTTCTCGATAATTCTCCTCAAATTTTCTTTTAGAAATTGATAATTATCTGATTTTAATATCACTAGCGTAAATCCAGCAAGTGCGTAGCACTTGCGGCCCACCTTCTAGGTGGGGGATGTAAGCGGTTATGTTATATATCTCAAAAAAGAATTCTATCTGCATGGTAAAGTGATGAGCCTCACAAAAGAGGTGA
>JAPLZS010000036.1:0-387 GCA_026394915.1 Candidatus Woesearchaeota archaeon
AAAGAAGCGCAGACCAGATCTTCCAGGGATTCTGTTGATTTTTCTCCATTAAAGACACCCAATGATTCACTTTTGTTTAATATCTCAGTCATCCTGTCCATTCCAAACATTCTTATGATGAGATTTCTTGCTCCTTTGATATCAAAATGAGTCCTGGCAATTTTTTTTCTCTTTATTTGCCTGTTTGCGCTTATATAAAAGGGGAGCATCTCCTGCCCATCTGCGCTATTCGGGTATATACCATGAAACTTCAGCGTTCTTGTGATGATATCATCATCAATCTTTCCTTCATTTCTTGTGAATATATTGTCAATCGCTTTTTTCCATGATCCGTCATGTATTCCTGCATCATATATCCCCACATATTCTGATGGCGCAGAATCTTTG
>JAPLZS010000036.1:410-5259 GCA_026394915.1 Candidatus Woesearchaeota archaeon
GTGCAGCATCGCTTTCATCTGGCTTATATCTCATGAAACGGTCAAGAAGACCGAACAAGACAGCGTAATGCAAAGTTGTATCAAGGACATATTTTTTCCCAGTCCTCTTTCCTATGCAATAGATATCATTATGATCGCAGAATTCTCTCAGCTGCTTTTCTGTTATTTCCAGATTATATCTATGGCTTATATGCAATGCAGCAACATCCAGATCAGAGTAGGGTGTAGCTTGTTCGCCTTTCTTTGACCAGTCTCTTGCCGATTCCCAATCATCAAATCTTGGCAGGGCATATTCTGGCGCAGGATTATGTCCTTTATGATATTCTAAGTTATCTGGAGCTCTCTTACTCCTTGCTCTAATCTCGAGTGATTCTTTTGCTTCAGGCGCATGAACTGGATTTGATGCATCAGACCTTACGCTATTGTCTGGAGCTGTATAGCTTACTTTTAGAGCACTATCTACAGGGCTCTCGGCGGTTTCTATATCTGGTTCCTGGTTCCCATCTCCTCCATCCCTTATATCTACAATCAACTCTTTTAATCTGCAAGGAATATACAGATAACCCCCTCCCTTGCCATTTGCAGTCCCATCAGGAAGTATCTCCCTCAGATATTGACGAGCTAATTCATTAGAAATTCTAAAGTATCCTGCAATTATCCTTATTGCTTCTGGTCTTCTGAGTGTAGGTTCTGTTCCTTTCAGTTGTCTGAGATCTACATTGTACATTTATATCCCCCCATCGAGTTATCTCAGCGTATAGAAAACATAAGGCTTTTGCATTTCAAATCTCCTCTTCATCGCCGCTTCAACTAGCGGCTTTTGGAACAATCTGTTATTCTCTGCCATAAGATCATCGCTTTTCTCTATCAGGAACGCCTCTGGGTCGATTATTCCATAATTTCTCAATATGGTCAAGGCCTCATTTTCCTCCACTTTACAAGTTATCATATTTCTTGTGGTCGCTTTCATATCAAGCACAAATTCCCATATTGTATCAAGATGCTTGTGTGCCAAAGTAGAATTTGAGCAGGTTTTGCCTAGCCTTCTGCATAGCTCTTTTCTTGATAATTGGTTTTTTTCTTTTGTATAAACCTCATAGATGTTCTTGAACAAAGCGAGAGTTTCGTTCGGAGTGAATCTTATATCAGGCTGCTCATCATCTATAAACCCAAACTTTTTTATGAAAGCCTGCATCTCGTTCTGAAATTCCCTTATAACTTTGTTATAGAACCCAGTGATTTCTCCAGGAGAGATCACAGCAGAATCGTCTGAATCAGTCAGGCATTGGATACCCGAATTCTTTAGATAATTAAGAGCATACTCTTTAATCCTTGCCCTTAGCCCATTTACTGCACCTATACATCCTCCTTGCCTTGAATCATATCTGGCTGGAAGCATGAAATATATCGCATCTTCAACAGGAAAAAATCCCTTTGCAGCTGCTTTCTTTACTGCTTCAGCAGCAACTGTCTGCTCAAGTTCAGGCATGGCCCCATTACCTGCTGATTTATCCTGTCCTTTATCTGCTGTTCTACCCGGTTTTGTATTCTGAGCATCTGCTTTATCAGCGTTTTCAGGAGAAACTTTCTTTTCATCTCCTCCTACAATCTCTTTCTTCATGTATCTCTCTGGTGCGTAAATAGAATCAGGATCCTGCCATTCAAAGTCCTTCTCTGCAAACCTCTGATGCAGCTTTAGCATATATCCTTCCTTAAAGAAAAGATTGTTGCCCTTTCCTGGCAGCTTTTCTCCAAGACTGTAAAGATTTTCCTTATCTTTGTCTCCTTTAAGCAGAGCTCTTATTGAGTTGGTATGGTACTTATACATCTTTTCATCTTCTCTCATGGCCCGAGGAGTGTACCCCTCCATGATGTATATCCCGGAACATTTAGATCAGGAGACTTCCTTTCGGTCTTTTCTTTCTTGTATGCTCCCTCTGGAACATGTGCATCTGCCCTCTGCTGAGGATGCAATTGAATATCAACTGATATCCGCTTTTTTACCCCAAACAATTCATCTCTAATGAATTCAATGCCCTTTACAATCATTCCAATGTTTGTTCCAGGCACTCTTGCTCCTGCAAATCTTAAAATGGGCCTGTCAATCGTTTGGTTGTATCCCTGGATGCAATAAAAGATATCAATAATTTCATGGTCTGTAAGAAGTTCTGGGTCGCATGATACGGCAAATTCATCTGGATACAGTATATCATCATTCTTGAGGAATCCATCTCTATTGACGCTTTTGATCACCCTTAAGAAATCTCTTTCTTCTCTTAGCCCGAATCTGACAACCCCAGAAGTCAGGCCGTTCCTGTCAGCATAAATCCCTTTATCTATTGTCAATAATGTGACTCCTGTATCCATGCAAAAAGCCTCGCCAGAACATCTGATTGCCTTCCCTGTAAGAAAATCCTGTATCTCTGCAACAGATACCACGTCCCCTAAGTCAGCTATTCCTATTTCCCCCATATATGATAAAGTTCAGAAACTCTATTTAAAGTTTTCTATCTAAAAGTAGTCAATTTAATCGCTTTTATGTAATATTACATTATGCCTCATTCTCTTTTTATTATTTTATCAGCAATCTCCCTCACCATTTCCCTTGAAACGCTGATTCTCTTATAATCATCATGAGATCTGATATAACCTATGACATGGATTATGTCCACTGAACACCCTTGTTTCGGAAAAAGGAATGAACCATCCTCTCTTTTTTTATCAAAATAAACAGGCGGTGCCTTATAACAAGGGAGCATGGAATTCAAGATAAACATTGCTTCATCTTTATCTACCTCTTTCAGACCTTCTTCGTAAAAAAATGATGCTGTCTGCCGTACTGAGATATACGTCATGAGCTCTTTTTCATTTCTTCTCGGGTAGATACCATTGTATCTAAGCGCTTTCTGGACTGCAAGGCATATTGTCCTGCTTCCATGGGCTTTGAATATCTGATCAACAGCATCTTCCCATGTGATATCCCCTTTCATATTTATCTCATACACTGGAAGATTTTTTATGAAATCCTGCGTGCTTTGTGCAGGCGTGATATCATTTGGCTCTCTTTTTTCCCTGTGTTCTTCTTCTAATATCTGCCCTCCTTTCTCTTCATCTTCCAGGAATTCAGCTGTAGGCTGTGAATTTGCGCGAACATAAGAATCAGCGAATCCTTCAAGCCGAGGCATCATTGAATCAATGCCTTCTTGGATATCCTCTGCAGTATATCTTTTTTTCTTCCTTTTTGATAGCAGAAGGACATAAGCCTTTTCTTCCATTTGGCCCAATAGCGTTGGATCTAAACCTATAAAATCATCTTCAATCCCCGATTTTATATACGCCTTTGCATCTTCAAGAGAGAGTATTGTCTGAGAATCTTCATCCTGATCTCCCTGAGACCCTCTATTACCTATCTCAATCCTTCTTTCCAAAGAACTTTTGGGCTGCTTTCCGTCTATTTCAGGATTGCATTTGCCATCAGGATTATTTTTCCCCCCCATATATATAAGGATATTTTGGTGGTATATAAAGATTTCTTAATTATAAAGTAGCTACAAATATTTGCTGGCCCACAGCATCCCAGAATCAGCCTGATAGAACAATGTTTTGAATGGTTTTCCATCCCTGCCAAAGACCTCTATGAAATTCTGCTGCCTTTCAATTGCCTTCCTATATTGTTTCAGATGCATCGCAAGCTCTTTCTTTTTCCCGAACCTCTTCAAGATATCAAGATAGCACATTCCAAGATGTGTCCAGACAGTGTCTCTCTCATAGTCTCCTGCAATCAGTTCTTCCCAGATCATCTTCTGGCCTTTCACCTTTCTTTTGCTTGTGTATTTCAATGGCAGAGGCCTGTCAAGGCCCGCTCTTTTCATCTCTTTAACGCAACTCTCAAGCATTTTCCTGTCTGTGAATATCCCTGTCCAGAACGGAAAGACATTTGCATCACCATAGACTGTGTCTAGCTTATTCAGGTCATCATAAAAGAACTTCCCATTCCAGAGATTCTTCTTTATGTTAGCTTTGATGTCAAAGTCATGCAGCGGGTTGAAGAAATTCAGCTCATCAAGATCATGTTTGAGCATCGCTGCCATGCAGTTGTCATACGTTGAGGAATTTCTCCTTGAATAATCCTTGATGGATGAGAAGCTTTTTCCTGACTTTACCATCCCTGTCCTGCTGTCAAACACAACATTGAAATATCTCCTGATCTCATTTAGGAACAGCCTTTCATATTTTCTCATCAGATAATTGCCTTCTGCTATCCTTATCGCATGCACTATGAACGGCAGAGAATCAGAAGCTATGTACGGGAAATCAAAAGGCTTTCCAGAGGGGGTTATTGCAGTTGTTATCTTTCCTGCCTTGTTGAATCTTGACAGGGCATATTCCAGTGTCTGGAACACCTCTTTCTCATAGCCGAGCTTAAGCAGGGCCTCAACACACATGCCAAAATCCCTTGAATAGAACTGGCTGAAGTGCCCTGAGCTGGCCATGAAATATCTTTTTTTTGGATTCCAGCAGTCCTTGACTATTTTCCTGCAGATCTCATCTGCATTGCCATCATACTTTTTGTAGCCGAAAAGCTTTGTCTTTATAGAAACCTTGAACATCCTCATTGCTTCTGAGATATGGGTTAAGATCATTGCTTGTTTGTGCCACCAAGTGCATAAAGGGGGTGGCGGGCGGGATTATCGTTTATTTGTGCTGAGTGAGGGTGGTGGAAACACCCCAAATATCTATTTCCCTTATTCTACAATCTATATCAAATATTACCGATTACCGGGCTTGATGGGATTTGAACCCACGACCAAAAGGTTAGGAACCTTCTACGCTATCCAGGCTGCGCTAC
>JAPLZS010000036.1:5295-7445 GCA_026394915.1 Candidatus Woesearchaeota archaeon
AGTTTGCGGTTTTGAGATATTTGATATATGATTTAAATATAACCCCCTCTCAAAAGACTAAGGAATACCCTTATAAAAATAATCTAAGAATAAAGAAATTAAAATATAAATTAAAAGTTTATTTTTAAATCATTCCACTTCCAATATTATATGTTTCTTATCAGGTACAGAAACATAGATATCTTCGCCTTTTTTTAGATTCAAACTTCTAATTATATGGCTATTTAGATAAATGCCCAATCTGTCTTTTGATAATTTCACTATTGTTTGTTTTATCTTTAAAGGTGTTTCTCTCAATTCTTCAACCACTTTTTTAGAAGATATTGGTTCAAATTCAAAATAATCACAATTAGGGCATTGATAACTTACTACCTTATTTTCTGCACCTTCAACACTAACTTCTACTTTCTTTATATTTGAATCACATTTTGGGCATTTCATTTTTTATCACCTATTCAATTTTTCTTAGCATTTATGACATACAATACCCTATCTTTTATCTCAAACAGGATATAGTATCCGTCTTTTTCTATTTCAAATTTATCTTCTTTCTTTCTTGGGTTCTTTGTAAAG
This sequence comes from Candidatus Woesearchaeota archaeon, assembly GCA_026394915.1. Classification (GTDB taxonomy): domain Archaea; phylum Nanobdellota; class Nanobdellia; order Woesearchaeales; family UBA12501; genus WJJV01. The sequence goes on from JAPLZS010000036.1 coordinate 5,869, forward strand.
AGTACTATTTCTACAACTTTAGGCCAAGGCATATCTTTTTCATGATTTTCAATGTAATGGTCTGTTTTCCTTATTTCTGTGAAATAAACCATATAATCACCTATACTACATAAGTGTAGTCTTAATGACTATATAAAGTTTGTGGAAATAGGGGGTTTAATATATAAGAAAAGGCTAAAAATGGGTAAATAATATATTAGGGGTTAATATGTTGAATATTTATAGGAAGTCTTTAAGGAAAATTTTTATATTAGTTAAACTTATTGAATTATATGGAAAAAGGGAGATTTGAAGAAAAAAGATTCTTTGATTTTGTTAGCGAACAATCTAAATTAATAAGAGGTAAGTCTTTTGATCTTAAACAAATAGAATTCATCATCAAAATTTTTAGTAATCAGGCAGAGATATACGAAAAAGCCCATGGTTTAGAACCAATACAAGATGTAAATAAAGCATATGAAATCTTATTTGAATTTCAGTTATCATTACAGATTGCATACTCTAATTATAGAAAAGAGAATAAGACAATGTGGACAAATATATTCGGATGGGGAGTGAACAAAATACCTCAAATTGATATAAATGACATATTAAAGAAATAATCTATCTTTTTCTTGATTTATTCATTCTTGTTAATCTTGTTATAGTGCCATTCTCTCCATGACACTCTTCATATTCAGAATTAGCCCTACTTTCTATTAATCTCTGTGTTAGGCGATTATCGAAGGGAAGATATCCCATCTTATCAATTATTTCTGGTTTTGATGTTATTTGTCCATTCAGTTCAGACCAGACTTCCATCAGTTTATCTGCAGTCTCTTTCTCTCTTCTAAGGGCAGGCATGCAACCGCTTACACAATCCAGTCTTAGGTCAGGATCCATATCTCTTATTGCTTCTAAAGCGGCTTTTGCACCTTCAGGAGTCCCTGCCCGCACAACATTATACAGAACCTGGCCAGCTGAATCTTTAATGAACAGATAATGGCAGTCAAGCACCTGCCCATCTCTGTAAAACATATTTGAAGGGTCTATTTTCTTGATAGCAGGATAAAACTTGCCTTGTTCTTTCCTGAATTCTTCCACTATCTCGCTCAGGGGTTTATTATAGTCCTGCCCCATATCTGCCAGATTCTTTCTTAAAGACCTTACCATAGCCACAATTTCTGGTTGGTTATAAGGCAAGAAATGCCTGTTATAATGATAAAAATCAACTTCATTCCTTATAGCTATCCTTTGCTCTGCAGAAAGGCCATCCCCTGATTGTTGGGCTAACTGGACTATTTTCTGGTCAGTGCCTGCATCAAAACCAAGAGGTATGACCTGAGTTAACAAATAATTCCTTTCCTTTGGATTGGTTATATCCTGGCAAAGGCTGACCAGGTTCTCTTTCAAGGAAGAGTATGCCTCTTTGCTCTTGCTTTCGGGCACATCTGCTTTTATTCCAGTATAACCAGGAATTGAAAGAGCCATCAACCCAAGAAATTTCAGATAACTTTCCATAGAAGCATCTTTTAAGCCCCATGTTCCATCAAGATCAACCGCATTATAAAACTGTCTTATATCATTGGTGTTCATAT
>JAPLZS010000036.1:7456-10038 GCA_026394915.1 Candidatus Woesearchaeota archaeon
GATTAATGGCAATTTCTGCCATTATAAAATCTACAATAGATTTTTTAACATTTTCATCTTGCGATCTTTGAATCATACCTTTCATGTATTTGAGATCCTGAGTGCAATGTCTGATATCATACTTTTCCCATCCCCAAATAGGGTCTATTTCATCAATATCCAAATCTTCAGGCTTATTAAAACGCGCTTTTCTTCTTATAGATTCAATTTTGGCTAATACCCCCCTAAATTCAGTTAAATCCATAATAAACAGAGTATACTTATACTATTTATAGATTTAGGTATTATTGTATATAATCAAATGTTATTATCCTTAATCATTCATCTTTTCAAGGATTCGTCGCCGTCATTGAACTTTGCTGTTATATGCATTCCGTCACAGAACGGCTTGTTGCCTGACTTGCCGCATCTGCACAGGGTCATCCTGTTCCTTATCTCATACTGTTTTCCGTCTGCTGACTCGACAAGGATGCCTCCTTTTGCCCATATTGGCCCGCTTGCTCCTGCCTGAGGGTCTTCAATAAGGCCGATTGACTGCTCGAACTTAGGTTCAATGGGCTTGTTTGTCTTATTGTCCCACACAACAAGCCTTCCAGAAGCGCAGTTGCATGCTGTCTGGATAGCAATCTTCTTGCATTTAGGATCATCTGATGCCTCTACATTGCTCCATGTGCCGCCGGACAGGTGGCAGAATCTTGCAGAGGAGCAGAATTCCTGAGCATCAGTCAGGTCAACTCCTGGGCCGGATATCTTCTCTGCTTTTTTCAGGTATTTCTCATTGTCGCATGTCTCTGTGCCGTCAAAGCCTTGCTTCGCATGGGTTCCGTCGCAGTATGGCTTGTTCTTTGACATTCCACACCTGCACAGCGCATAATTCTCCTGCTCAGGATATTTCTCTCCTTTTTTCCATGTCTCTGGCTCTCCTTCTTTGCCGATCATGGCTGTCTCTTTTGACAATGGAACATTCCCGGAAACCAGATAAGGTCCGTCTTTGGTAATCTTTATTTTCTTTGCCATCATAAACTTGCAAATTGTTGATAGATGTGTTTTAGCTATGCTGATTTCTCAGTCTCTCCTATGTTAGGAAGGCGTTCATAGAAATATTGGATTGCAACAGACCCAAATACCCCTTTGCCTGAAAGAAGCACACATCTGTTCAATGCTTTACCTAAAGAGTTCATATCATTACAAAATGGTGAGTAATACTTTTCCGGCAAATCCATAAGACACCTAGTGTATTCAGCTACAAACTGCGGCTGATTGGGCAGCTGCCCATCTTCATATAATGATGCAGCAGTCCTTTCTAGATCTCCTTTGTGGGCATCTACAAATTTCTTGACTGAATCTATAATATGTTGCTGTCTGCGATAATCAGATGTCCCTTTTCTTGCACGAGCAGACAGGATTGTAATGCCTTTTTCTGCATCAGGGATGCCTGTGACCCCATAAATTTTTTTACCAAAACCCCAATAATAAATCTCCTGTAGAGTATCAAGAAAATCATCAAGATTTCTATCTTCACTAGACTGAACCATATAATGATGAGAATAAAGCTAATATATTAATCTTTTGTGTGAATTTTATAGTAGATATAGACAAACATCCCCGCGCTCCACGCAAAGGGACAGTCAGACATTAGGAAAATGCCCTTCACAGGCCTTCCATCTGAATAGACTTCATACACGCCGTCAAACTCGATTATCTTTTTACACAGTCTCTTGAACTTAACAATCGCCTCTTTCTTCATTCCACTCTTCTGCTTTGCAAGTATGTCCAGGCAGCTTACCCATATCCATTCATAGGTGTTCTGGTAGCCTGTGCTGAGTGTGACAAGCCTTGCAGGAGAATTCCTCCAGAGAGGATATTTCGGATATGTGCTTCTAAGAGGAATTTCTTTATCAAGGCCGCACTTCTTCATGTATTCCATGATCTTCTTTGCTTTTTTGCTGTCTGCAATGCCGGACACAATGGCAAGCATGTTCGCATCAATGCAGAAATAGTGGATTATCTTCCTTGATGTCTTCTCATAATACTGGCCGTTCCAGAACTGCTCATTTATCTTCTTCTTCACGTTCTCTGCAGTGTCAAGATACCTCTTATGGTCTTTCTCTCCCGCAATCCTTGCAAGCTCTGCAAAGCTCTTAAGAGCCCAGTAATGCAGGACATTTGTGTACAAAAGCTTGCCTCTCCAGAACACTGTGTCTTCCCAGTTTGCAAAAAAACCCTCCTCAATCAGCAAATCCCTTTCCTGATCATTTGAGAAATTCCAGTCAATCGCCTTCTTTATCCTGTCATAGTTCTTCCTTAAGAAATCCTTGTCTTTGTTTGCTTTGATGTACTCAAGCAGCGATATGATGAACAATGAGTTCTGGTCAACTGAATAGCAATATAGAAGAGATGTAGTGTATCTTGGATGGAGTCTGCCCCTCTTTATCGGAATCCTGAGATATTTAAGGCCAACAATGTATCTGTCCACTCTCCTTGGAAGCTGGCCATTCTCTTTCTGGTATTTCAGGAAAAGAAGCAGGTTTTTTTTCACAATATCAAAATCCCCAAGAGAGCATGAGCCCAGGGATGCAAAG
>JAPLZS010000121.1 GCA_026394915.1 Candidatus Woesearchaeota archaeon
AAACGTATCAGAAACGATCTATGTAGTCAAACATATATATTCCTGACCACTATTATGCGTAACGCTTATATATAAATATTTCGTTTTTTCCTGTTTTTGTATATGAAAATGAATAGAAAAAACTAAGAAATTAAGATTTTGTTGTATTTACTTCGTACCTCTGCGCCAGAGCCTGAAATAAATTCAATGCACTCATCAATGAATCCCTTCTCATGCAGATATCATCTCCTAGCATGAATGTCTTATATCCCATTCTTAGTAGATTGTCAGCATCTCCGATGTCAGCGCAGCTAGGCTCTAAGCTTTCTGAGAAAGATCCAAAAAGCCTTGATGCTACAATGGCATGCGAGTCAATCTTCACAATAGTCTCGACTGCTTCGATTATCTGATGAGGCATCTTGACTTCTGCATAAAGATCTCCTCTTGCAGCCATAAGCCTTGGTTTGTATGTACATGTAGTCCATTCATTTTTCATATAAGACAGGCCTTTTCTGGATTCTATCTTGGCGACTATGCTAGCCTCATTGTCAAGCTGCAGCAATGTTTCAATATCTTTCTGCTGTTCGACAAATGAAAGCATATAATCATGCAATCCTGTTTTCATCCCTGCATCTATATATCTCTTGTCTGTGTCGGTCAGGTAGCCTTCTATTTTCAGAGAAGCATCAGGTATATTGATAGCTTCGCCAGGCCCTAATATTCTTCTCGGGCCTTCGAGCATAAGAAGCCTGTCACCATCCACACCAACGACTGTTGCCTTCTCTTTTCCATCACTGAAATAAGCATCAGCCGGCACATTCAGCTCTATCCTGTGGCTTATTTTCAATTCAGTAAATGGAGTCACTGCATAGCCCACAACCCTTAACTGCCTGCACTTGAGATCAATCCAGATATCTTTTCCTCTTGCAAAAGCTTCATCTTTTAGCCTTTTGAGGACATCTTCAAGAGTCTCTTTCACAGGCATGACTGTATTCAGCCTTAATCCAGAGACACTTGGATGATTTACCACTTCATTGATGAAAGGCGCGTATGGCGGGATAGTGACGATGGCACTTATCATTTTTTCACCTTATTTCTAGACCAATACCTTGCTCTTCTTGCTGCCTGTTGTTATCACCATCTGGGATTTGCTTCCTGTTGCTGCTGGCGGCACATATCTCAATGATGCCATCACAGACTGCTGCGCAGCAGGATCCTGCCTTGAGCTGAGGTTCTGCTTGAAGTCTCCGAACTGCCCCCAGTACCTTGCGATTATTCCCATGGCTACATCTACTGCCCTCTGCTCATCATACAATGGCACGACCCTTTCCTTTCCGAGCACTTCTGCCCACTGATCAACTATCTTCTTGTCATTGCCGCCGTCATACTGCTTGTGCAGCATGTAGACATTGAATTTCTGCATCAGGCCTTTCCAGATATCAGCAGATTCAATCTTGCTCTCAAGTTTGTCTCCGACATAATGAGCGACCTGGTCTGGATTGACCTGAGGATAAAATCCTTCATCTCCGAATATTATCAGGAAAGGAGATGTCGCTTTCGGAGTATTGCATTTATTCTTCATGAAATAACCAAAGAGCTCATAGCTTTCCATTCCCTGTCCGCCTCCTCCGCCTTCTGCGCACAGCGCTTTCAGCTGCTTCTCAAGGTCAAGTTCTTTCCCGAAGTTGTTAACCTGCAATGGATACTGGTCGCTGTTCGCATCCCCTATTGCGCAGAAAGATATCTCAAGGTCAGGTTTGTATTTCGCCAATGTCTGGTATAACAAAGGCAGCCTGTCAAATATCTCTCCTGGCCATGACTGCATTGACCCAGTCACATCCACTGCTATGATCAATGGTGTCTCGCTGTCTGTATCTATTGCTTTTCCTGTTGGATCAACCAGTTTGCTAGGCGCGTTCCTGTTCGCATAGGTCCTTGGGCCTTGCTGCGCTGACTGATTCCCCAGGTTTGCATAGGCTCCTTTTGCAGAGCCCCACTTATAGCTACCTGGCCTTTTCCAAGTGCTTGTATCCGGTCCCCAGCTGTACATTTTATCCCTCCGCAGCATGACGATATAGCTAAAGCTAGCTCAAAACAAAATGTCTTGCTGCAATTTACTTTTGTGTCGAATATCTCCTGCCAAATACCTCATACCGGATGTCAGAAAGCCTGCTTATCAGATCTTCTTTCTCCCAGTTCAGTCTTTGTGTAGGATCATAACGTATCAATGAATCGATGAACTCCTGGATCTTCTTTGGAGTCTGCGGATAATGGGTTTTTATGATTGGATC